>JAEYYJ010000063.1 GCA_023430845.1 Pseudomonadota bacterium | reverse complement strand
GCGCCGTCACGCGCGCGGCGTGCACCGAGACATTCGGCGGGCACATGGCCCACCATTCGGCCTCGGGCACGGCCTCATTGCCGACGATGAACATTCCGATGCGGGCCCGAGTGCCCCAGTTGTCGTTTCGCGGCGTCAAGAAAGCTCTCCCTGCTGCGGCGGTCCGCTGTAGCACTATTAGGAAGCGGCATTATCGGACGCGGTGCAGAAGAGCTTGCTCAAAACAGAGGCGGCCACGCGTCGCGTCAGCGTTTAGCTTAACGCCGAACGGGGGTAGATAAGTTTTTTGCTATCTACGCTAACATCGAACTTCGCTTAACTAATTGACTATCCTGCGGGATATTTGGTTCAATTGGCAGCCAAATTGAAAATTTCTATCTTCACAGGTTGCGCATGAAAATCCTGATTGTTGCTGAGCACGCCTCAGCGGCCTATGGTGGGGAAGCTGCTCTCCCGCTTCACTATTTTCGTGTATTGCGGCGCCGTGGTCACGATGTGTGGCTGCTCGTTCACGAGCGAACTCGCGATGAGCTTGTCAACGTGTTTGGTGATGATCCGCGGATGATCTTCATGCCAGACACCGCAGGCGTTGTCGCGCTTTGGCATATGAGCAAACTTCTCCCGCAGCGCCTCTCGGACTTCACTACCAGCTATCTGCAACGTGTATTGACACAACGGCGTCAGCACAAAGTGGCATGTGATCTCGTCAGAGCGGAGCAAATTGATATCGTGCATCAGCCCATACCAGTATCGCCGCGAGAGCCGTCACTCCTCTATGGCCTGGGCGCCGCGGTTGTGATGGGGCCTATGAACGGCAACATGGACTTTCCACCGAAGTTCCGCGCGGGTAGGTCATCTCGTCTTACAAATTTCGTGATCATGATGGGGCGCGCGGCCGCCAATGCTATGAATTGGTTCTTCCCTGGAAAGCGGCAAGCTGCTGCGATCTTAGTGGCCAACGAGCGCACGCGAAGAGCGCTGCCTGCAGGGATCAGCGGCCGTGTGATGACCTTGGTTGAGAACGGCGTCGACCTGTCGGTGTGGAAATCGGAGCTTGGCGGCTCGCACGACAGCAGCGCTCACACTAGGTTCGTGTTCCTCGGGCGCTTAGTTGATTGGAAAGCGGTGGATCTGCTCCTAGCGGCGTTCACGAGCGCTTCAGAGCGAAGCTCAATGAGCCTGTTGATTATCGGCGATGGTGATCAGCGTCAGAAACTGGAAGCGCAGGCCTCGGCCCTCGGCATTTTATCTGCTGATGAGGCGCCCGGCACGGTCTCGTTCACCGGCTACCTCAGCCAAGTCGAATGCGCTCGGCGCCTTTGTGAGCGCGATGCTCTCGTCTTGCCGAGCCTCTATGAGTGCGGCGGTGCCGTCGTGCTTGAAGCAATGGCCATGGAGCGACCGGTCATCGCGACAGCGTGGGGGGGGCCGATGGATTACCTTGATGCGAGTTGCGGCATTCTCGTCGAGCCTGAGACACCTGAGAAATTCGTCGATGCGATTGCAGACGCCATGGTCAAGCTCGCCAGCTCTCCGGAACTGCGTCGCGAGTTGGGCAAAGCCGGCGCCAGGAAGATCGTGTCCGACTTCGACTGGGAGAAGAAAGTCGACACCATGTTAGCAATCTACGGGCAGGCGATTTCAGATCATAAACTTCCGCGCACGTCGAAGCGATCGGCTTCTGGCTGATGGTGCGTATTCGGAGTTAGGTTGGCGAGCACATTCTAATCTTATCCGTAGCATCTCCGGAATGGAGCTACAGGGAAAGCCCACCGCAACAGTCCGGAAAAAAAACTCTGAATTTGAGTAGTTATGGATTTCCTCCATCTTGGGGAGATGCTGGTGCGGTCGAGAGGACTCGAACCTCCACGCCTTGTGAGCGCTACCACCTCAAGGTAGTGCGTCTACCAATTCCGCCACGACCGCACGGGAACTACGGATGAAAATAGCCGGCCCGGCTCTCGCGCGGCGGCCACCCTCCTCGTTCGCCGCAGGTGGGTATCAGACCGCCCATTGCTTTGCAAGTCCCGGGGAGCGCGGGGCCGCCGATATTGCTCGACCTGACGCTGCGTCGAGCTGTAGACGCGCTCAATCCAGGGCCAGCACCTCCAAAAGGGCCGCCGTATAAGCCGCCGGCTGCTCGTACATCACCCAGTGACCGGCATCCGGCACCGTCCGCGTGACGAGCTCGGGATGGCCTTGACGAAGCACGTCATAGCGGGCCTCGACCGATGGCCATGCCGTTTGGTCCTCGGCGCCCCAGATGGCGCGGACCGGCACCACGACCTCGGGGAGCTTCACCGCGATTTCGTCCGTGCGGGCGAAGGGTCGCGAGCGGAAGCGGGCGCGGCGAATGTTCTCTGACTGCAAGTAGACCGCGAGCGGGTCGATGCGGTCGTTCTCCTTGAACATGAGGATCTCGAGAAGCTGGCGGTGGACGCCCATGCGCTCCTCTTCGCTCATAGCCGACCGCTCCTTCGGAAACTCGATGCCGGGTCCTTGTGGCAGGCCGAGCGCGGCGCAGCCCGTGATCGTGAAGTCCGATACCCAGTCACCGAGGCGAACCAGGGCGTGCGTCGAAACATGCGCGCCGAATGAGAAGGCGACGTAATGCGCGCGCCGCTCGCGCGGGATGAGCATCTTGAGGCCCTCGGCGACGGCCGCGCCGCAGCTCTCGGGCGTAAGCGGCGCGTGCGGCATCGCGCTGTCGCCGAGGCCGGGCAGGTCGATCGCCCACACCTCGTAGTGCTGCTTCAGTGCAGGGATCTGCTTGATCCAGTGTGTCCACGAGCCCGAGCCACCATGCGCGAGCACAACCGGGCGACCACGGCCCCAGCGGCGCCAGACGAGCTGCCCATCACCGCAGGGCGTGGTGGCGATTTCGGCGTCAGCGGCGACCGCTGCGACGATATCGGCTGGCGGCTTGCCGCTGCGCGCGAGGGTAGCAATGGGATCATCCAGGGGCGAAGTCGTAGTGTCCGCGGTCGTGGTCATGAGTAGTCAGTCAGTCCTCGTTTCTTGCGTGCGGTGCGCTCAGGCGACGCCGGCAATGTTCTGTGGCACGGGCTTGCCCGCGATGAAGGGCTCGGTGATCGCCATGAAGTCGTTGAGGCGATCGTGGTGGACCCAATGACCGGCGCGCTCGAAGCGCGCGACGGTCGCGTTCTTGAAGTGCTGAATGCGGCCGTCTTCGCGCGGATCCGATGCCCAGCTCTCCTTGCCGTAGACGAGCAAGGTCGGGCATGTGATGCGTGACCAGAGGTGTTCGAGATCTGCCATACTGAGGTCATCGGGCGGCCAGGAGCGCACGTAGTTGTCGAACTTCCAGCTATAGGTGCCGTCCTCGTTCTGGTTGACGCCGTGCACAGTCAGGTGGCGCGCCTGCTCGGGCGAGAGATGCTTGTTCTCCTCGTGCATGCGCGCGTAGGCGTCCTCGATGGTCGGATAGCGGCGCGGCAGGCGACCGGCAAGCTTGCGCTGATCCTCGATCCACGTGGCCATGCGCTGATCGATGGGCTTGCCGTAACGTTCGGCATGCTTCTTTGGCGAAGGACCAAGGCCCTCGATCGCGACGAGGCGCGCGACATTCTCCGGATGGATGCCGGCATAGCGGAGAGCGATATTGCCGCCGAGAGAGTGCGCGACGATCGTGACGGGCGCCAGCTTGAGCTGATGAATGAGCTGCGCGAGATCGTAAATGTAGCCGATCATGCTGTAGGTGCCGGTGCGCGACCACTCGCTATCGCCGTGCCCACGCAGATCGGGTGCGATCACATGCCAGTCGCGGCGCAGCCGCTCGGCCACCCAGTCCCAATTGCGGCAATGATCGCGACCGCCATGAAGTAGAATGAGCGGCGGGGCGGTGCTGTTCCCCCAATCCACATAATGCAGACGCAGGCGCTGCGAGAAGAACACGCGCGAGGTCGGCCCTGGCGTTTGCAGGGCCTTGGTCGGCGAGATGTTCGTGCTGTCCATGGGAGCCGCGCAGTCTCTGTCTGGCGAGATTGAAGGGAGGGCGCTTTCGCAGGTGCAACATCGAGCGAACGGCTGCCGCCGTCAACCTCTCCTGCCGCATGTGTGGCCTGTCGTGTCCTAGCCAGCCGGAACCCGCTGATGGCGACGGCGTTCGGCCTAGAAAGCAGGAGGCTTTACAATGGCAAGACATGAAACAATCGAGAATCCGGATACTCCGGAAACGAAGACCACGGTCGAAGCCCGCCAGGGTGATCGCCGCAGAATGAACCTCCGGGTGCTGCTGATTTCCTTTGTGCTAGCTGTTGTCATACTCGTGGCGCTGTATGCGTTCGTATATCCGTTCCCCGAGTAAATCAGTTTTCCAGTAAACCTATGGCTGGTTTCGAGGCTCAGGTTGCCGGACTATGTTGACCGTAAAGAGCCCGAGCCTCGGAGAGTTGAGCCATGGCAATTACTGGTCCCTTGTGCCGCGCCGCCCGCGCGCTCGTTCAATTCTCGCGCGAGGAGTTGGCCGAGGACAGCGGCGTCGGTGCCGAGTTGATCAGCAACTTTGAGACGGGGCGCGAGGTTCCGCCTGCTGAGGCTCTGAATCGCCTCCAGGCTGCGCTTGAGGAAGGCGGTGCCGTCTTCATACCCGAGAGCGGCGATGGGGGTGTCGGCGTGCGCCTCAAGTTCAACAGACGCGATGTACGCGCCATCAACCGGCTCGAAGGAGAGGGCGGAGCCGTTGGCGAGGATGATGTTTGAGCGGTCCTATTCGAGGCGTCGGCGAAAAAGCCACGCTGCGGCGCTCAGCGTGACGAGCGCTATGAGGGCGAGCGGGAGCGTGTTGTTCGCGACCTCGCTCAGCGGGATGTCCTTCAGGAATACGCCCTTCACGATCACCAGGAAGTAGCGCAACGGATTGATTGCCGTGATCGGCTGCAACCACTCGGGCATGTTCTCGATGGGCGTAGCAAAGCCTGAGAGCAGCATCGCCGGCACGAGGAACAGGAAGGCGCCGAGGATGGCCTGCTGCTGTGTCTTCGAGAGGGCCGAAATGAAGAGGCCGAGGCCGACCACCGAGCCGAGATAGAAGATCGCGCTGCCGTACAGCAGGGCCAGCGAGCCGCGCAGCGGAATGCCGAACACGAACACCGCCGCCAGAATATAGATCGTTATGTGGAAGAGGCCGATCAGCATCGGTGCGGCCAGCTTGCCGATGAGAATTTCGTGCGTGCGAAGCGGCGATACCATGAGCTGGTCGAATGTGCCGAGTTCGCGCTCGCGCGCGATCGATAGTGCCGTCACGACGAGCCCGATGAGCAGCGCGATGCTGGCAACGAGATTGGGCACCATGAACCACTGGTAGATGAGGTTCGGATTGAACCAATTTCGTGCGACCACGGTGACAACAGCGTCGGCCGCCTTGCGACCAGCCGGTGTTTCGGCAGCCAAACCCGCCACGATTTGATTGAGATAACCGCCGACGATCTGCGAGGCATTGGAGCGGCGGCCGTCGAGAATGATCTGCACGTCAGCCGGCCGGCCGGCCTCGATATCGCGCGAGAAAGTCGGGCCGATATGGACCGCGGCGATGACGCGCTGATGATCGATGGCGTCGTGCAGCGCTGCCGGCGTCTGCGCGTACGTGATTTTGCGGAAGGTCGGGGCGCCGTCGATGCGCTGGACGAGTTCTTGCCCCCATTGACCGCCGTCGCGGTTCAGAACGAGGAGGTCGACGTTGCGCACCTCGAGCGTTGCGGCATAGGAGAACACGAGGAGCTGGATGATCGGCGGGCCGATCAGGATCGCGCGGCCCTTCGGATCGCGCAGTACGGCCAGCAGCTCCTTGATGATGAGGGCCTTGAGCCGGATCCACCACATGTCACGCGATCCTCTTCTTCGTGCTGCGCGCAGCGAGGATGAAAAGGACTGCGCCGATCAATAGCATGATGGCGATGTCGCGAAGGAACATCGGCCAGATATCGCCAGCGAGGAAGACCGTTTGCAGGCTCGGGATCAGATAGCGCGCAGGCACGATCATCGTGATCCATTGGATCACCGTCGGCATGGAGCTGATCTCGAACAGGAAGCCTGAAAGCAGAAACGCCGGCAGGAAGGCCGAGATGAGCGCTGCCTGCGAGGCGAGGAATTGGTTCTTGGTCGCCGCCGAGATCAGCAGGCCTTGACCGAGCGCGGGCACGAGGAAGGAAGCGCTCAATACGTAGAGTGCCAGCAACGATCCGCGAAATGGCACGCCGAACAGCAGCACCGCGAGTACTACGCAGAGCGTCATTGAGGTAAGGCCGAGCACGAAATACGGCAGGATCTTCCCGGCGAGAAGTTCCGTTGCGGTGACCGGCGTCGCCATGATGGCTTCCATGGTGCCGCGCTCCCATTCGCGCGCGACGACGAGCGACGTGAGAAGCGTGCCGACCAGCGTCATCACGATCGCGATCGAGCCGGGGACGAGAAAATTACGGCTCTTGAGTTCTGCATTGAACCAGAAGCGTTGCTCGACCGTGATCGCGGGCGCTCGCGCTGCGACTTCGGCGCCGCGCAG
>JAEYYJ010000050.1 GCA_023430845.1 Pseudomonadota bacterium | reverse complement strand
TATCGCCTCTCGGATCTGACCTCGCTCATCGACGAGCGCATGGGCAAGCTCGAGAACAAGCGCGACATCGCTCCCTACCGCAACCTGAAGACGCGCATCGAGACCCTGTCGCTCGATCCACGCTATTCCTTCATGTTCGGATCGCTCACTGTCTATGACGGCATGGCGCAGATTCTCGGGCGCATCTTCCGCGTGCCGGTCGAGGGCAAGCCGATCACCATCCTCGAGCTGACGGGCCTGCCGACCGAAATCGTGAACGTGGTCGTCTCCGTGCTCTGCCGCATGACCTTCGACTTTGCCCTCTGGGGTGAGGGCAAGGTCCCCGTGACCATCGTGTGCGAAGAAGCGCACCGTTACGTGCCGGCCAATCCCTCGCTCGGCTTCGAGCCCTGCAAACGCGCCATCGCCAAGATCGCCAAGGAAGGCCGCAAGTACGGTGCTTCGCTTTGCATCGTCACGCAGCGCCCTGCGGAAATCGACCCGACGATCCTCTCTCAGTGCAACACGGTGTTCGCACTCCGCATGTCGAACGACCGCGACCAGGAGATCGTGAAGTCGGCCATCTCGGACACGGGATCGGGACTGCTCGAGTTCCTCTCGGCCCTCGGCCAGCGCGAGGCCATTGCCTTCGGCGACGGCGTGACGCTGCCGGTCCGGATCAAGTTCGACGACCTCCCGAAGCACGCAATGCCGCGCAGCTCCTCGGCCATGTTCACGACCATGTGGCAGCAGGCGAGCACCGACAGCGGCTTCCTCGAGCAGATCGTAGAGAAATGGCGTCTCTCGAACAGCGGATCGCCCTCAACTGAGACCAGCCAGACGGCGCTCTTCGCCGATGCCATGGGCCTCACCAACGCGGCCGAGGCCGCGCCGCAGACGCGCAGCCCCACTTCCGCCGCGGCGCCGGCCGATCCCGTTCGCCGGTACACGCCGACACCGGCCGCGCAGGACAGCGCTCCCCAGCGCCACCGTGTCGCCGAGCCTGCGGGCTATGGGCAGATGCCGCCGCCTGCCGCCCCCGCGCCTCAGGCCTCGAATGCGCTCAGGAACCTTCGGGATCGCCTCAATCGCGGCGGACGCTGACGCGGTTCCGGCCGGGCACGCACTCAGTTCGTGACAAGCTGAACGCGCGCGGACTATGAACATGTAGTGCTGCGTGTGATTCTGCTGCCGCGCAATTCATGGGGGTGGGCACTGCAACGTGCGCACTCCAAATGGCGTGGCGGTCGATGATGTGCCTGATGGTGCGGCGGCGCGGCTCTATTGGCCCGCAAGCCGGGCGCGCGTTCCAGGATACATCGTAACAACGCTGCAGGGACCAGCGCGCGATCGAATGCCCGCTGGGATCCGTGGTTCAGGCTTGCGAGAGCAACTCTCAAAGAGCTGTCGAACCGTAGTGTTCACATCGTGCTGCGTCATAGGACGGCGTTGGGCGTCGAGGCAGTCGAACGACTGAGCACCGTTCCGCTTCTCCGCGTTCCGTAGTCCACACATCCGCATGGAAAGGCTGGAGCCGCCGCTGGCTCCAGCCTTTCTGCTTTTAGCGGTGCAGTGCCTCCCCGCCACCTTGCGCGCCTTCAGCGCCACACTGCGCGCGCGATCCGCCTCGCTCCCCTCGCGCGATCATCAGCAGGCTGCTAGAGAGGCAACTCACGCGCCGCTCGAAGCGTTTGCGCGCCAGCGGCGAGGTCCGCAGCCCGGGCCATCGGGCCCAGTCGAGGGGACCAATCAAGGGGGAAAGCGGCAATGCTGGGATATATCATTCTCATTATTCTCCAGCTCGGCGGTGCCTGGACAATTGCGCCGCATCTCAAGCGCTATCTTCCGGCCATCCCGCAGTTCGGCGGCCACAACGTCGAGATCTTCGTCTGGGCCCTGCTGTTCGCGATCATCGTATTCGTGATCGGCTTCATCGGCTCGATCGTACTCAAGGGCGTGCGTACGCCCGGCGCCGGGACCCTGACCGTATCCATCATCCTGGCGCTCATCCTGGCGGCGCTCACGTTCGTAGCGCCAGTCATGCAGCTCGTGGCCCAGGTTCTGCCCCGCGTGGATGTGCTGTGGTGGCCCCTGATCGGCGCCGTGGTCGGCTATTTCATCAAGCGCTGACGGCCGCAAAAGCCGCGTACGGAGCGGCACCTTTCTGGTAAACTGCCGGATGCGGGCCCGTGCCGCGCGCCGGACGGTGCCTTTTTGCTTGCAACAGGCCGGCTTTAACCGCTAGGCGTTCGGGCCATCGAATTCCATCATTCGAACCGAACCCGGAAAGCCCAGTCTCGTCGAGGGGAAACACCCATGCGCGTCTATTACGATCGTGATGCCGACATCAACCTCATCAAGAGCAAGAAGGTCGCCATCATCGGCTACGGCAGCCAGGGCCATGCCCATACGCTCAACCTCCGCGACTCGGGCGTGAAGAACATCGCCGTGGGTCTGCGCAAGGGCTCGCCGAGCGCCAAGAAGGCCGAGGGCGAGAAGCTCCAGGTGATGGAAGTTGCAGAGGCCGCCAAGTGGGCCGACGTGATCATGATGCTGACGCCTGACGAGCTGCAGGGCGACATCTACCGCGAGCACCTGCACAAGAACATGAAGGACGGCGCCGCGATCCTGTTCGCGCACGGCCTCAACGTGCACTTCAACCTGATCGAGCCGCGCGACGACATCGACGTCGGCATGGTCGCGCCGAAGGGCCCCGGCCACACGGTCCGCTCGGAGTACCTGCGCGGCGGCGGCGTGCCCTGCCTCATTGCCATCGACAAGGATCGCAGCGGCAACGCGCATGACCTCTTCCTCTCCTATGCTTCGGCGATCGGCGGCGGCCGCGCGGGCATCATCGGGACGCTGATCGGCCTGCCCATCGGCGTGATGCTGGCCGTCACCGGCCGGGGCGAACTGCTGCAGAACTTCGCCTTCAACAAGGTGATGGGGGCGGTGGTCAACATGACCCGCTCCACCCCCTTCATCATCCTGGTGGTGGCGATTATCCCCTTCACCCGGCTGATCGCCGGCACCTCCATCGGCACCAACGCCGCTATCGTGCCGCTGACCGTCGCCGCCGCCCCCTTCATCGCCCGCGTGGTGGAGAATGCGGTGCGCGAGGTCGACCGCGGTCTGGTCGAGGCGGCGCAGGCGATGGGCGCGACGCCCTTCCAGATCATCCGCAAGGTTCTGCTGCCGGAAGCCCTGCCGGGCATCGTCGCCGGCCTGACCCTGTCGGCGGTCAGCCTGATCGGCTATTCCGCCATGGTCGGCGCGGTCGGCGGCGGCGGCCTGGGCGATCTCGGCATCCGCTACGGCTATCAGCGCTTCCTGCCGGAGGTGATGCTGGCGGTGGTGATCGTGCTGATCGTGCTGGTGCAGATCGTCCAATCGACGGGCGACCTGATCGCCCGCCGCGTCAACAAACGCAATCTGAAGTCCTGACCCAAAAAATTCGAGGAGTGTTCGAGATGCTGCGCTTCCGTTCGCTGGCTTCCCTGCTGGCCGGCGCCGCCACCATGGCCATCGCCTTCGGCATGTCCATTGAGACTGCCGGCGCCGAGACCATCAAGGTCGGCGTCACCGCCGGCCCGCATGCCCAGATCCTGGAAGCGGTGAAGCCCATCGCCGCCAA
>JAEYYJ010000025.1 GCA_023430845.1 Pseudomonadota bacterium | reverse complement strand
ATCGACTGGAACAAGCGCGATATCGATGTCCGCCGCAACAACGTCGTCCAGAACTGGCAGCACAATCCGCAGCACCGACGCGGCGTCGCGTACAATAATCCGAAGGTCCGCCAGCAGTTCGCCGGTGCAGCCGGACGCCCCGTCGACCGCGCGAAAGCGGGCGATCGCACCAAGCAGGTCAGCCAGGTCAAGAGGCCCGCGCAGGGCAACAAGCAGGCAAAAGGCAAGGGAACTGCCCAGGGCAAGAGGACTGCTCAAGGAAAGGCACAAGGCAAGAAGTCGGCGCAGAACAGGGGCGGGCAGGCCAGGAAGTCCGCGCAGGCGAAGCGACCCAGCCAGGCGAAGCGCTCAAGTCAGGCGCGGCGCTCCGGCCAGCAACACGCCCGCGGTGCGCAGCAGCGCACGCGTAGTGTCGCGCGCGTGCAGCGCCAGAGCTACGCGCCACGCGGCGCGATGCAAAGAAGCGCCGGTCGCAGCTTCGGCGGTGGTGGGCGCAGCTTTGGTGGTGGTGGCTTTCGTGGTGGCGGGCGTGGCGGTGGACGCCGGTCTGACATTCGGGTCAAACATGACATCGCACTGCTGGGCCGGCTCGAGAATGGCCTTGGATGGTATCGCTTCGCCTATCGCGGCGGCACGCGCCAGTACGTCGGCGTGATGGCGCAGGAGGTGAGGCATATCGCACCCGGCGCCGTCCTGCGCGAGAGCAACGGCACCATGCGCGTCGACTACGAGCGGCTGGGGCTGAAGTTTCAGACCTATGACCAGTGGCGCGCGGGAGGTGGGCGCATACCGGCGCCGGCTCGCGCGATCGGCGCTGCTCGGTAGATTGATGGCGGCGCCGGGATGGATGCATTCCGGCGCCGCATTGCTATTTCCGGACTTCGATGCGCGCCGCCATGTTCGGGACGAGCGTCACGAGATAGGTGGCGTTTTCGCAGGTCAGAATCCAAACCGCGTGATTGGGCCGCGAGGCCTGCCCATCCCGCTCGGCACGGCGCGGCTCCTCACAGGCATGGCCCTGCGTGCGTACCTGGGCCGCGATGATCCCGACGGGAGTCTCTTGGGCCAAGGCGGCGCTTGCCGCTCCGGACCACACGGCAGCTGAGAGAATTCCAACCAGTACTTCGGTCGAACGATCCTTGCGCGTCATGGCAAGCCCCTGCTCTGGCTCGATGCTTCAAGTCGGCTTGACGATCGGTCGCTCTGTTTGTCGAGTAAATCGGGGAAAGCCGCGAGTATGGCGGGGGCGGACCATGAGGAGCGGCGCTGCGTGGCAGCTCGGCAGCGTTAACCGCAGCATGTGCGACAACGCGGGAAGTTGCCGCCTCAGGCACTTCTCTGGTTTCTAGCGCGCGCGTGCACCGCAGGTGTCGTCGTTGGGGGAAAACACATGGCCAAGTTCATAGGCATTACGTTGCCGCGTTTGCTGCTGGGGGCAGTTTTTCTTTTGAGCGCCGTCGATGGCTTCTATTTCCTCGCGACGGGGCAGAATTTCATTCATCCGCCGAAGACGCCACAGGCCGTGCAGTTCGAGGCGGGCCTCATTGCGAGCGGCTTCGTGTGGCCGCTGCTGAAGGCGGTTAATCTCGTCGGCGGCGTGAGCCTGCTCGCCAACCGAGCACCGGCGTTTGGGCTTGTCCTGCTGCTGCCGATCATCACAGTGATCATCGGCTTCCACATTTTTCTCAACCCGCAGGGGCTACCGGTCGCGGCCGCTCTCGCCGTGTGCAGCCTGCTGCTGATCCGGGCGTACTGGCCGCAGTATCGGGGATTGTTCGAGGGAGAGCGGGTTTAGCCGATGGTCGCCGCGATGACCTGCGGCGGTGCCGTCAGCTCGTAGAGCAAACTCTGACCGTCGAAGTCCATCCGGGCTTGGCCGTTGAACGATGTCGCGACAAAGCGCATCAGAACTTTTGTGCCGAAGCCTTCGCGCGTCGGTTTGGCGGCGTGAGGAATACCGATCTCGCGCCACGCGAAGCTGAACACCGCAGGATCCCAGCTCACGTCCACCGTCCCCGTGGTCGTCGAAAGCGCACCGTACTTGATGGAATTCGTGATGAGCTCGTTCAGCGCCAGGGAAAGCGCCAGCGCCAAACGCGAGTTCAGTCGTACATCCGGCCCTGACACCTGAATGCGCGCGCGCAGGTGCGGATGCGCGTCGAAGCCCTGCTCGATCAGCTCACGAATGCCTGCCTCGACGGCACCGTCCGCGATCAGAAACGACTGGTTCCTGCTGAGTGAGGCCAGGCGTTGCGCGATGCTCGTGCGTGCCTCCTCCAGTTGCTGCGCGTGCCGCAACGACATGGAGGCAACCGCCGAGACCATGGTCAGCAGATTGCGCATGCGATGTCCGAGCTCGGCATTCACGACCGCGAGCTGCTCCTGCGCCAGCACGGTCTCGGTCGTCTCGATCACCGTATCCATCATGCCGCCGACTTCACCGCTCTCGCGGCGAATGGGGCTGTAGCAGAACGTGAAGTACGCCTTCTCCGGATAGCCGTGGCGATCGATCGTCAAGGGGAAGTTCTGAATGTACGTCGCCTCGCCCGCGAAGGCCTTGTCGACCATGGGCTTCAGCTCGGGCCAAACCTCGGCCCAGACATCGTTGAACGGGCGTCCGATGGCCGAAGGCTTCTCACCGAGGATCGGCGTGAAGGCGTCGTTATGGAAGGTGATCAGCTCGGGGCCCCAGACGATTGCCTTGGGGAAATGCGAGGAGAGCATCATGCCGAGCGCGGTGCGGAGCGAGTGCGGCCACTGGTCCATGGGACCGAGCGGTGAGTCCGACCAGTCGAATGCGGCAATCTCCTCAGCCGCCCGGCCGCCGCCGGACAGAAACGCTGGCAGATTGTCCAATGAAGCCTCCGCAAGACGCCGGTTGGGGAGCGTCGGCCC
>JAEYYJ010000003.1 GCA_023430845.1 Pseudomonadota bacterium | reverse complement strand
GAACATATCTAAGGACACGCGCCGTGCCCGAGACCGAGATCCGACCGTTCAACATCAACTTCGGACCGCAGCATCCAGCCGCGCACGGTGTGCTCCGCCTGGTGCTCGAACTCGACGGTGAAGTTGTCGAGCGCGTCGATCCGCATATCGGCCTCCTCCATCGCGGCACCGAGAAGCTGATCGAGCACAAGTCCTACCTGCAGGCCATCGGCTACTTCGACCGCCTGGACTACGTCGCGCCGATGAACCAGGAGCACGCCTTCTGTATGACGGCGGAGAAGCTCCTCGGGCTCACCATCCCGAAGCGCGCCCAGCTCATCCGCGTGCTGTATTCCGAGATCGGCCGCATTCTCTCGCATCTCCTGAACGTCACCACGCAGGCCATGGACGTCGGCGCACTGACGCCTCCGCTCTGGGGCTTCGAGGAGCGCGAGAAGCTCATGGTGTTCTACGAGCGCGCCTCGGGCTCGCGCATGCACGCCAAGTACTTCCGCATTGGCGGCGTGCATCAGGATCTGCCACCCGAGCTGATCGCCGATATCCACGCCTGGTGCGATCCCTTCCTCAAGGTCTGTGACGACATCGAGGGCCTGCTGACCGACAACCGCATCTTCAAGCAGCGCAATGTCGACATCGGCACGTTCACGATGGATGAAGCGTTCGCCTGGGGCATGTCGGGCGTCATGCTGCGCTCGACGGGCGTTGCCTGGGATCTGCGCCGCGCTCAGCCCTATGAGTGCTATTCCGAGCTAGAGTTCGATATTCCGATCGGCAAGAACGGCGACTGCTACGATCGCTATGTCATGCGCATGATCGAGATGCGCGAATCGGCGCGCATCATGAAGCAGTGCTGCGAGAAGCTCGCCTCCGCCGAAGGCCAGGGCCCGCACGTCTCGAACGATAAGAAGGTCGTCCCGCCGACGCGTGGTGAGATGAAGCGCTCCATGGAGGCGCTCATTCATCACTTCAAGCTCTACACCGAGGGCTTCCACGTGCCCCCGGGCGAAGTCTACTCAGCCGTCGAGGCGCCCAAGGGCGAGTTCGGCGTCTATCTGGTCGCGGACGGCTCGAACAAGCCCTACCGCTGCAAAATCCGGGCGCCCGGCTTCCCGCATCTCCAGGCGCTCGACCCGTTCGGCAAGAAGCACCTTCTCGCCGACGTCTCGGCCATCCTCGGCTCGTTCGACATCGTCTTTGGCGAGATCGACAGGTAGGCAAGCGCCGCTGCACGCCCTATATGCGGCCGAGATCGCTCCGGCCGTAAGGGTTCGGGGAACCAAAGACACGCGCGACCGTTGACCAACGAGGCGCTTCGCGTTTCAAGGGCGCGGAGTTGCCGGCGAAGGTGGGGCGCGGCGGGGGAGAGGTTTCATCTCCGCTACTGGTCAGGTTGGTCGCACCGCCCTTGCATAGGACGGATTTGGCCAAATTTAACCATAATGTTCGACCAGGAGCACGCCGCATACTTAAGCGAGTATGACCGGCATGAGCCACGCAGGATACCGCTGCGATAACCTGCGATTAAGAACAACACGTACCTGTGTTCCGAGAATGACCGACAAAGATCTGAGCCTCATCATCCCGGGTAACCGGGTCGGCCTCCTGCTTTTCCACGGCCTCGGCGGCACGCCGATGGAGCTGCGCTACGTTGCCTATGGCGTCGCGCGCGCCGGCTATACCGTCCATTGTCCGCTCGTTGCCGGCCACGGCGGCGGCGTCGACGATGTCGCGAACACCACGTGGCAGGATTGGTACGCCAGCGCGGAAGCCGCGCTGCATCGCATCCGCCAGGACTGCGACGTCGTCTTCGTCGGCGGCCTTTCCGTCGGTGCGATCACGGCGCTGCTGCTCGCCGCGCGCAATCCCAAGCTCGTGCAAGGTACGGTCTCGTATGCGCCCATCATGTGGCTCAATGGCTGGGTCATGCCGTGGTATGCGCGGCTGTTCGGCCTGGTGCACCACAAGTGGTTCGCCAACAAGCTGAAGTTCGAGGATGCGGAGCCGCACGGCATCAAGGATCCCCGCGTGCGCGATCTCATCGCCAATGCGCTTAAGAGCACCGACAACTCGGTGTCGGGGCTTCCCTACACGCCGGGTGGTGCCGTGCTCGAGCATCGCTGGATGGTGAAGACGTTTATGCGCGAGGCAGCGAAAGTCACGCAGCCCTCGCTGATCCTCCATCCGCGCGAGGACGACCACGCCGACATCAACAATTCCGAGTTCCTGCAGCGCCGTCTCGGCGGCCGCGTGGAGCTTTGCGTGCTCGACGACAGCTATCACATCATCACGATCGACCGGCAGCGGCAGGTGGTTGTCGACCGGACGGTTTCGTTCATGAACAACGTGGTGGCGGAGATCGAGGTGGCCAAGCCTGCCGCGCGCGATCGCGGCAAGGCGGCGCGCAGCGAGGTTCATCTCGAGGCTGTACCGCGGGCAACCCGCGCCTGAGCGGCCTCTGCTTGGCGCAGCCTGCCCAATGGGCTTCAGGCTGCGCGCGGGCCCGGATCGTCATCTTCCGGATTACCTGCTGTGGCCCGTCGATTCGGCATGCGTCCGGCGGTAACGAGCGCCAGGCGCGGCCGCACATTGCTGCGCCGTGCCGCTTCCGGCTGATACTCGATGCGCACAAGATGCAGGACATCCGTCCGGCCATTCCCCGTATCGACGGCGATCGCATCTCCTTCCATGAGCCCGAGCAACGCGAGGCCGTGCAGTCCCGAGATGGGGAGTGCCGTGCCAGGAAGGGCATTCTCGCCGCCGTGCGTTAGGATGCACGTCTCGGCCGGGCTGCTGCCGACCGCATACAGAATGCGGCTGTTGATCGTCGCGACGCGCGGATCGACGTCGTCGCGCATACAGACGCGGGCTGCGGCGAGCTTGCGGCGCAGCAGATGGGCAATCGCTGGCGATGCCACAACCTCGGGCCGGTCCATCATCGCTTCGAGCACGCTCATATCCTTTGCCGTGAGATGGCAGGGCGTGTCGTCGCGCATCACGAGGTCTCCCCGGATGCAACGACCTCGACGATCGTCAGCTCTTGCTCGCGGCCGTCGCGGGCGCGCCATTGGATGGACTGGCCAGCCGAAAGGCCGATGAGTGCGGCACCGATCGGGGTCATGACGGAGATGCGTCCGGCATCGATGTCGGCCTCACCGGGCACGACGAGCGTCACGCGCCGTTCGGCGGCGCCATTCGTGCGAAAGATGACCGAGGAGCCCATGCGGACGGCCTGGGGCGGAACTTTGCCCTGAGGCACCACGCGCGCGCGATCGAGCTCGGCGAGGAGCGCTTCGGAGACGTCGGGCGTCGCTTTCTCCATCGCGAGGGCCAGCGAGACCAGATTGCGGTGGTCGACGTCGCCGACGATGAGAGACGGCTTGGCGCGAGCGGGCGCGCGCTGTTTCATGGCAGTGCTCATGGTGTGAAATCCAATGCGGCCCGTCGGGATGGCCCGGGGGCGGCGGTTAAATCAGCAGGTTGGGGCTTGGTGTTTGGAAGCCGCGCGAGGCTCCGCTTTTCCCCGAATCCCGGGGCAATTGCGCCGGGTTCGGGGCTAGAAATGCGCGATCAAAAGGATCCGCTGCAGATTGGCGCGTTCAGTCATCATACCCATCAGGTTGGCACCTTCGGGCCAATTGTCAAGGAACAGGTGCCAAAGCACCTGCGCACAGGCTGCGACGACGCCGAGATTGACGCACGCCGTGAGCGGGCGTATTTGCCGCCGTGGGACACCCCTCCCCAACGAGGGGCTTCTATCTGGAAGGATAGGCTCACATGACGACGAATACGCGGCCGCAGCAGCGGCCTGATTGCGCGCATTTCTCTTCCGGCCCCTGCGCCAAGCGCCCTGGCTGGGCTCCCGAAAATCTTTCGAACGCATTCCTCGGTCGCTCGCATCGTGCCAAGGAAGGCAAGGCGCGCCTGAAGCTCGCCATCGACAAGACCAAGGCGCTGCTCGGCCTTCCCGCCGACTACATCTGCGCCATTGTGCCGGCTTCCGATACCGGCGCCTTCGAGCTCGCCATGTGGTCGATGCTCGGCGCCCGCGGCGTCGATGCGCTCGCCTGGGAGAGCTTCGGCGAGGGCTGGGTCACGGACATGACCAAGCAGCTCAAGCTGTCGGATCTTCGCGTCATCAAGGCGCCATACGGCGAGCTGCCGGATCTCACCCAAGTCGATTTCAATCGCGATGTGCTGTTCACGGCGAACGGCACCACCTCGGGCGTGCGCGTGCCGAACTACGATTGGGTGCCGGCGGATCGCGCTGGCCTCACATTCGCGGACGCTACATCGGCAGCCTTCGCTCAGTCCGTTGATTGGTCGAAAATCGATGTGTTCACGTTCTCCTGGCAGAAGGTACTCGGCAGCGAGGCCGCGCACGGCATGCTCATCCTCTCGCCGCGTGCCGTCGAGCGCCTCGAGAGCTATACGCCTGCATGGCCGCTGCCGAAAATCTTTCGCCTGACGAAGGGCGGTAAGCTGCAGAAGGCCATCTTCGAAGGCGAGACGATCAACACGCCCTCCATGCTGGCGCTCGAAGATTATCTCGACGCACTTGCCTGGGCCGAGCGTATTGGTGGTGCGAAGGCGCTCATGGCGCGCGCGGATGCCAATGCCAAGCTGATCTACGACTGGGTCGATCGCACGCCATGGATCGCGCCGCTCGCGGTCGATGCCAAGACGCGCTCGAACACCAGCGTCTGCTTGAAGTTCACTGATCCCGCGGTGACCGCGCTGCCGCTCGAAGCACAGGCGGCCTTTGCCAAGAGCGTTTCGGGTCTTCTCGAAAAGGAAGGCGTCGGCCTGGATGCCGGCTACTACCGTGATGCGCCACCAGGCCTGCGGATCTGGACGGGCTCGACAGTGGAAGCGAGCGACGTCGAGAGGCTCTTGCCCTGGATCGAGTGGGCCTACGCCGAAGCGCGCGCCTCACTCTCAAAGGCCGCTTAAGCGCCGAGGGGCGTGCTGCCCCTCGCTTCCCGCACTCGAAAATGCACATGAGATGCCGCGACGCCGACAGCGCGTCGGCCCTCAGCCATTCAGGAACATGACGTCATGGCTCCCAAAGTCCTCATTTCCGACGAGCTTTCCCCGACCGCCGTGCAGATCTTCAAGGATCGCGGCATCGACGTGACCTTCGAGCCGAC
>JAEYYJ010000223.1 GCA_023430845.1 Pseudomonadota bacterium | reverse complement strand
ACGAACACCGGCAGGTCGCCTGCGAAGTCCGACACACCAGGCCCCTGCGCATAAACGTCGTAGCCAGCGCGCATGAAGAAGGGGACCGAGACGGACGATGCGAGTGCCGTGATGGTCGCATAGCCCGCGCGGCGCGCGCGCGCCTCTGCATTGGCGAGCAGCAGCGAGCCGAGGCCCATGAATGCGAAAAGAGGCTGCACGAACAGCCCTTCGATCCGCGCGACGCGGCTGCGGCTATCCATTGGGCGCCAACCAGCCGTGCCCGCGAGCTGACCGTCGAGCCAAGCGCCGAACAGATCCGAGCCGGTGAGCTGATCCACGTATTCCGGTGTCGCGAGCCATTTCATGAACTCGTCGACGGATTGTTGCGAGGCGCGCGGTGCGATGATCGCGCGGAAGGACGTCTCGTGGACGTAGCGCACGTCCGACCAGTGATCGATGCTGATGGGAGCGAGCTGGACGAGCTCGGGAACATGAGTGCCAAGCTTACTCGGCTCGACATCGTCGGCACTGACACGGCTACTCATGACACAAGACCTGTACGCAGACACTGGTAATCAGGAAGCGACTGTCGATGATTTACGACAACCGTTTTTCTGATGCGTTGCAGCCTAGGCCGCGCGACAAGTCCTCTGCAATATGATCATCTTCCTATTCGACTGTTCACAAAGCGAATCGCGAGCGAGTGATGCGCAAGCATCACACGCGTTCGTGATCGACGAAATTGCTGGCGAGGTGAAGAGAGCGAGAAACTAGCGGCGCTGAGCCGCCGTCGTAGCCGGGCGCGGATCGGGAGCCTGAGCCTTGCGCTCACCCGGCTCGCCCGCCGTCGGTACGTACTCAGCCTGCTTGCACGAGCAGCCCTCGACGTATTCCTTACGGTGGCGGAAGGCATTCTTCGTGCTGGTGTAGGGCTTGTTCTCAGCTACGGACACCATCTCTTCAACTGCACCACCAGGGTTCTGGTGGTAGTAGAGCTCTGTCGGCGCCGCACACCGCGACTGGCACGCATCGACATCGCGCGGGAAGTGGCTCGGCAGCGTCGCGAAGCTGATCGGAAAATAGTAGCCGTCGCACGTGCGCACGCAGAGCGTCCGATAGGTCGCGTACGGCAGCGCGCCGAACTGATTGGTCGGCGTCTGCGGGCGGGCACCGGGCTCTTCGTCCTGCCAGAAGAACGAACCGAACGGATTGCCGGAACCGCCACGCCGGCGCGCTTCCTGCTGATAGTTCGCGCCGCAATTGTTCCGCGCCAACTCGCGAATGATCTCGTCCTGCATGGACCGATTGCTCGTACCCATGATCTGCTGGCGTTGAACGTCGAGGTCGCTCTGCCGCCGCCGCATGTCCTCGGACCGCTGCGCGAGGCCCACGCAGGCGCGCGTGCGCCGAAGCGTGCGCGAGAAAAGCCAGGTCTCGTAGCACTCGTTCCGATCGAGATCGCGCTCGTTCGCACGGATCTCGCGATCGAGCTGACGCATCTCGGCTTCGATCTTCGGCAGCACATCGCGGGATTGATTGCCGCGTTGACCGTCCGAAACGAGCCGTTGCTCGAGCTGGAAACAGATATTGCCGGCAGCACCCGGCGGTGGAGGCGGCTCACCACGCTGCACCCCCCAGCCAGGAGGCGGAGGCGGCTGCGGGCCGCGATACACGGGCTCACGCGGCTCCGGACGCGACGGGCGATCATCGCCACCGAACGGCCACCAGCCACTCTGGGCCTGAGCCGACGGCACGAACGACGGTCCGAGCGCCACCACGGTCCCAGCGACCGCCAGCGCGACGGCTACCGATGCGATCGTTTTCGCGCGCAGATAGCGCCAAGCGCTCATTCACTGCCCCTCGGCGAGTCCAAAGCTATGTGCTGCCTGCATAATGGGCGACGCACTTGCCGGCGCATGATGATGGTGGTGAATTAGGCCGTCAATGCGGAGCAATTGCGGCAGGTGGCCTCGTACACAGCCTAGCACGCACCTGCGACAACACGCACTAAGTCTACCAACAAGCCACGGGATGGAGCCCAATCAATGGATAGCGCCAGGATAGGTGCTGCTGCAAACGTTCTCGCCGCCGCTCGCCGGGATGGCCAGTTGCTCGAACGCTTGCCGGACGAAAGCCGCCCCCGGTCCCTGTCCGAGGGCTATGAGATCCAGAGCGCCTTCATCAAAATCTGGCCGGACAAGCTGGCGGGCTGGAAGATCGGCGCGACATCGCATGTGACAATGGAGAGGTTCGGCGTCAGCGAGCCAATCTATGGCCCTTTCTTTGCCGGCGACATTTACACGAGCCCGGCGACCCCCACTGCCGGCAGTCTTCAGCACATGGCCATAGAAAGCGAATTCGCCTACCGCCTCGGCAGGGACCTGCCGGCGCGTGACACCCCATACTCGCGGGAGGAGATTCTCGATGCCATAGACGCGGTCATCCCCTGCTTCGAGATCGTCAGTCCGCGCTTCGTGCGCATTCCCTTCGATGACGCGGCCTCCGCTGTCGCGGACTGCATGCTCAATGCGGCAATGGTTCTCGGGACGCCGATCACGGACTGGCGAGGAATAGATGCGGCACGGCATCCCGTCACGTTGCATATCGATGGCTTGATTACCGGCGAGGGCAATGGCTCCGACTGCCTCGGCGATCCGCGCAACGTGCTCGACTGGATCGTCGAAAAGCTCAGGGCCCGCGGCATCAGCCTGAAGAAGGGCGAGATCCTGTCCACCGGAACTTGCACCGGCATCGTCCCTCTCAGGAAGGACCAGACCGCAGTCGCCGACTTCGGCCCTTTGGGGAAAGTCGAACTCCGCTACACCTGAGCCCCTCACGACAAGGCGCTGGCGCCGGCGCCGTCATGCGCCGCGCGTAGGTCGTCGCGCGGTGCCCACCATTCTAAGCACGCGGCGGGCGTGGTACCGGTCAGCATTCAATCACCGCGGCGCCCAATTAACGGGCGCGCCGCCGCACGGGAAGGAACGCCGGCCATGGCCGACAAGATCAGAGGCGCGGACATCGTCGCGCGCACGTTGGAGCAGCTTGGGACGCAAAAGGTCTTCACGCTCTCCGGCAATCATATCATGTCGATCTTCGACGCCGCGCTCGAGACGAAGCTCGAGCTGATCCACGTGCGCCACGAGGCGGCGACCGTACATATGGCCGACGCGTGGGGGCGTCTCACGGGCGAGCCCGGCATTGCGATGGTGACGGGTGGACCGGGTCATGCCAATGCCGTCGGCGCGCTCTATACGGCCCTCGCGAACGAGTCGCCCATGGTGCTGCTCTCGGGTCATGCCGC
>JAEYYJ010000417.1 GCA_023430845.1 Pseudomonadota bacterium | reverse complement strand
AACAAGCAGCTCAACGAGCTCCACATCCGGCTCAACCTGCCTCAGAAGAAGGTCTGAGGCAGGTCACTGAGCAGGCGGCGCAGCGTCAGGGCAGTTAGTTGATTTCGCTGCCGCCGTTCTCGCGCTGTGTATCCCAGAAGTCCACGGTTTCGCGCCGCAGCGTGTCTTTGCAGCTCTGCTTGCACGACACCCACGTGCCGCCCGGCAGGCGGAATTCGTAATCGTTACCGGCGCGCCGAATGGGTGCCGTCGTGCAGCCATTGCCATAGATGCTGCAGGCCGACACAACGCCCGCGCCGGGGCTCCTGTTGCGAGATTGGGCATCTGCCGTGGCGATCAGGCCGAAGATCAAAGGAAGGCCCATCGCTGCGCTCAGCACAGTTTTCATAAGCATCGTTCAGCCTCCTCGAGACGTTCGTCAGCGGGACGAACCGCGCTGGCGCTCCCGCTGGGTCTCCCAGAAATCGAGCATGTCCTCGCGGATCGCATTCCTGCAGTCTGCGCGGCAGCTCACCCAGGTGCCGCCCGGCATGCGGAACTCATAGTCGAAACGGCCCCTGCGGATAGGGGCGCTCGTGCAGCCATTTCCGTAGTTGCTGCAGGTCCGGACCACGCCGTCCGAGCGTTTGCGCTGCGCTTCCGCGGGCACAGCCGCAACAACCGCAGTCAGCCCGACTGCAGTCGCAAAGAGTAGTTTCAGCACCATTGCCATCCTCCTCGGCGCACCCATTCGGGCGCAGGACACGCGGAAAGGTCCCTTGGCGCACACCAACTGTACGCGCCTTTTTCGACCAAAACGCGCAACACGACGTGATCCGGCGCTCATACGGCCCAAAAAGCAATCACAACGTCTTGAAGGTGCGCCGCACGCGCTGGAATGATGCGCTCACCGTTAATCCTGAATGAACACGAGCGCGGCCAGACGCCGCCCCATCACGCGGAGGACATTCCATGGCCCGGAAACTGGATGCAAACGAACGCCAATCCGCTCGCGCCGAGCTGCCGGATTGGCAAATGGTCGATGGGCGCGACGCCTTGGCCCGCACCTTCAAGTTCGCGGATTTCAGCGCCGCCTTCGGCTTCATGACGCGGGTGGCGCTGGCCGCGGAGAAGCTCGACCACCACCCTGAATGGTTCAATGTGTGGAACAGCGTCGAGATTACACTTTCGACGCACGATGCCGGCGGCCTGACCGAGCGCGATATCAAGCTCGCGAAGATCATCGACAAGCTGGCGAGCGGCGCGAGCACATGAACGGCAGAACGCCCGGCACGATGGCCGGGCGCTCCTTGATCTCGCACGATCGGGTTTCGCAAAAGTCGCGCCCGATCAGCCCTTCTTCTTCTTTGCCGCAGCCGCCGGGGGGCCTGCGAACATGTCGGCGATGATGCCGGAATACCAGCCGATCGACTCCTGGTAATTCTGTGCACGCGTCGCGGCATCCTCGCCCGGCTTCGACACGAACGAGCCCGAGGGATCGAGCTTGCCGTCCTTCGGCGTGTAATTGGCGCCGACCTTGACGTTGTCGTCCGGCGCCAGCAGCGACCAGCAGGTATTGCGGAAGCGGGCCGGGAAGCGCTCACCCTTGGCGAGCTCCGCAAGGATGTCGTTGGCGGCAACCTTGGCCTGGCTGTTGGCGGAGAAGGCCGACTTCGGCATCTCGGCCGCGATCGCCGCATCGCCGAGCACGTAAACGTCCTTCACGAGTGCCGACGAGAAATTTTCCGGGTTGACCGGGCACCAGTCGCCCTTGGCCAGCCCGGTCTTCAGCGCGATCTGTCCCGCGCTCTGCTGCGGGATGACGTTCGCGACATCGAACTTGACCTTCTTGCCGGCCTTGGTCGTGATTTCGCGCGACTTCAGATCGAAGCTCGTGACGCTGAAATCATCGATGTCGTTCGACAGGTTCAGCTCGAGATTGTCCTTATAGTACTTGTTGTAGGCCTCGACGAACACGGGCTGCTTCGAGAACCCCTTCTTCGGATCAAGGATCACGAGCCGCGACTTCGGCTTCCGCGTCTTGAGGAAGTGCGCAATCATCGCCGCGCGCTCGTAAGGTCCAGGCGGGCAGCGGAACGCGCCGCTCGGCATGACCATAGCGACCGTGCCGCCATTCGGCATCTGCTCGAGCAGGCGCTTCAGCTGCTGCTTGCCGGCACCGTCCGTCGTATAGGCGTGGGGCGCGCGCCCACCCGCGGCGGCGGTCGAGTAGCCGGGAACAGAGTCGTATTTGACGTCGATGCCCGGCGACACCACGAGCTTGTCGTAGGCCAGCGTCTGGCCACCGCTCGTGCGCACGGTCTTCTTGGCCGTGTCGACGGCCGTCGCGCGCTGATGGAGGACGGTGATCCCGAGGCGGCGCAAACCGTCATAGTTGTGGTTGAGCGAACCGAACGTGCGGAAGCCGCCGAGATAAAGGTTCGAGAAGAACGACGACGAATAGATCTTGTTCGGCTCAATCAGCGTGACACGCAATGCAGGGGCGCCGAGCTTCAATGCACGTGCCAGGCTCGCGCCACCGGCACCGCCGCCGATCACGACGACCCGGCCAGCGCCTGCCCCCTGGGCAATCGCGAAAGTGCCGAAGCTCGTCGCTGCAACAGCACCAGCTCCCGCGCCGACAATCAGGTTCCGCCTGGAAATCTCAGTCATTCATACCTCCCGTAGGTTCAGCCCAGCCCATGAATCTGCCGCAGCGTGTTTGCAGCTTTTCCGCCGCTCGTTCTTGTATTTTATTCTGATAAGCATTCAGATTCTGTGGGCAATGCTTACGCCCGATTCTTTTCGTCATCTCCTTTCGTTGATGCTTTCGATCGGGCGCCCCGCAAAGCGCCGGCCCTCCGCGTCGCTCCGCTTTAGCGCAACACGCGCATCCTCGATCAAGGCCGCAAGTTGCATCCAGAAAAGATCGGCACCGGCATAGCCGACAATACGCCCGACCTCTCGGCCGCGAACCAGCATGACGAACGTCGGCGAGAACACGACACGCTCGATGAAGGCGATGTCCGGTGCATGACGAAAGCGCCTGACCAGGGGCGCGAGCTTACCGTCCTCGCTGGCTTCGTAGCCGGGGGCAATCTCGCGCTCCCAGCGCGCGCAATAAGGGCAGCCGGGATCGGCGATCATGACCAGCACGGCGGGTGCCGTCACAATATCGATTTCGGGGGGCGGAGAGGGCTGCTGAGCACGCGCGACGCCGACGAGCAGCACCAACGCAAGGACGTGCGCGATCAGTCTGACGAGGGGAGGCACGGCGGGCTTCATGACCGTCGAATCCAGGCGATTCTCAAGCTCCCCTGCGGTTGCATACAAACATTCTAATATGCTAGTGGAAATGTGCAAGCATCGACGCCGTCGTCAACTGTCGGAAGGCGGGACGCGCTTCCTTCGACACTCCGGCGAGCCAGCGGTGCATGGCCAAAATGGAGGAGGGCCCGGCGCTAAATGCCGGGTTTGCGAAAGGCAATGACGCATCGGATGGAAGTCGAAGTTATTGGCCGCCGGACCTTCCTGCTCGGCGCTGGCGCCAGCTTGGCGGTTGCCACTTTGTTGGCCAACCTGCCGGCACTCGCTCAGGAACCCGTCCGGAGCATTGATGAAGCCCTCAAGAAGATTCTCGGTGACGCCAAGCCGGCCGAAAGCGGCATTACGCTCGAGGTTCCCGAAATCGCCGAGAACGGCAACACCGTCCCGTTCACGCTGTCGGTCGACAGCCCGATGACCGAGGCGAGCCACGTCAAGGCGCTGCACATCTTCGCCGCCGGAAACCCGCAGGTCGGCGTCGCGAGTTACAATTTCACCCCTGCTTCGGGCAAGGCCGCTGTTTCGAGCCGCATGCGTCTCGCGCGGACGCAGGATGTCGTAGCGGTAGCAGCGCTGAGTGACGGCAAGTTCTTGATCGGCCGTCGCGAAGTAAAGGTCACGATCGGCGGCTGCGGCGGCTGAGGCAGGTCCAGGGAGCGAAAGCAATGTCAGCAGCAAAACCCCGCATCCGTGTTCCGGAGAAGGCCAAGGTCGGCGAGGTCATCGAGATCAAGACGCTCGTCCAGCACGTGATGGAAACCGGGAACCGCAAGACCGCCGATGGCAAGGTCGTCCCGCGCAACATCATCAATACGTTCACGGCCA
This sequence comes from Pseudomonadota bacterium, assembly GCA_023430845.1. Taxonomy (GTDB): domain Bacteria; phylum Pseudomonadota; class Alphaproteobacteria; order Rhizobiales; family Hyphomicrobiaceae. Next base: position 4,730 of record JAEYYJ010000417.1, on the reverse strand, counting down.
GCTTCAACGGCACCGAGTTCTTCAAGGCAGACGTGGCGCCGGGTATTTCGGCCAACCCCTACCTCGCCTTCTTCATGAAGGTGCCGGGTCCCGGTGAGTTCGAGTTCACGTGGCTCGACGACGCCGGCGTCAAGATCTCGCAGAAGATGCCGCTCGCGGTCGGCTGATCGCGCGACGAGGCAAGAAGAAAGCCCCTCTTCCGGATGGGACGAGGGGCTTTATCCGTTCAGAAATAGAAATCGAAGCTGAAGTAGTTCGGTCCGCCGTCTGGCGGATTGCGGCCCTGCGTCTCCCAGAAGTCGACAGTGGCGAGACGCAAGGTCTCGGAGCAACTGCGCTTGCACTCCAGCCAGGTGCCCCGCGGCATGCGCACTTCCCAGCCATTGGGGCCGCGCCGAACGGGCCCGGAGATAGAACCATGTCCCCAGCGGCTTTCCGCGACAACATAGGCAGGCGCCCTGCCATCGCGCGATCGCTGGGCGGCCGCATCACCGAACAGGGCCGCGTCGGCACTGATGGCGAGACCACTCGCAAGCACCAGCGCTGCAAGCGGCGCAGAAATCCTTCTCATGATGCCTTCTCTCCCTGCTTCAGTTCGGCGGCGGCTAGCGCAAGCTGCGCAGCTCCGAACGGCCCCCTGACCCCGACAGAATAGAACTACCCGCGCGACAGACTGATATTCACGGCCCTGAGACCGATGCCGTTCGTCTCGATCGAAACGGAATGGCGCTCCCCCGTGATCGCCACGTTCATCGAACCATTGAACGTCCCGCCGGTGATGGACAGGTTGATCCGGCCCGACGACACCCGTCCCGTCACCGTACCCGCTGCGTTGTAGGTGCGCTCCTCCCAGCTTCCGTCAATCTGGCTTCCGCTCTGGTTGAGATTCGCACGCAATTCGATCTTGTTGCTGGCCGAGGCGCAGCGGATCGCGAGACCCAGCGTGTCCGCCTCTTTCTGCGTGTAATAGGCGCGGCACTTCAGAGCTTCCGACTTGCCGTTGTCGAGCTTGATCTGTCCACCGCCGCTCCAGTTGCCCGCCAGCGTCTTGAAGGGGGTCTGCGCCGACGCAGACGGAACGCCAACCGCTCCGAACAGCACGGCGAGGGCAGCTACAAGCCCTCCAGCGCGTGCCAAAGCGCGCGCCCATGTCCCGCTCATTGCATCTCTCCCTAATATCGCACTCGTGGCATGAGCCAACACGCATTGATCCTCGCCGTACCCGTCGCAGGTATCGGCGAAGATGGTGATGCGCCTACGTTATCTCAAGACGGTAACATTTTGCGCTCCCCCCGTCAGCCTGATGACGCGCCGCCCATGCGCTCGGTTCCGCACGTCGGCACAATGGCAACACTCGGTGCCAACTCTCCCCACGCCGGCTGTTGACTGGAAAATAGGCACCTAGCGCCCATCTCCCCGACAGGCTAAAGGGGCTTAGCTGATTACCGACGACCGCGGCGCCACCGCCGGCGGCCCCCGAGATCACGAGCCCGATGAATCATTCCTATGGCACGACCGCCGACGTCGACTCGGCCTATGCGTGGCTGCGGCTTGTCGCGGCGGCCGTGATCGGCACGATCGGCAATGTCGGCATGTGGTCGGTGGTGGTTGTCCTCCCGGCTGTCCAGGCGGAATTCGGCGTCGACCGGGGCGCCGCGACGCTGCCCTACACACTGACGCTCATCGGCTTCGGGTTCGGCGGCGTCATAGCCGGCCGGATTGCCGACCGCCACGGCGTCATGTTCCCGGTCATGGGCGGCGCCATCGCACTCGGCCTCGGCTATATTGCGACCGGCTACACCCAGAGCATCTGGCAGTTCGCGATCGCGCACGGAGTGCTGATCGGCCTCTGTGGTACCGCGACCATGTTCGCGCCCCTGCTCGCCGATATCACGCACTGGTTCAACAAGCGGCGCGGCATCGCGCTCGCCATCTGTGCGAGCGGCAACTACCTCTCAGGCACCATCTGGCCGCCGATCCTTCAGGCCTCCATCGATGCCTATGGCTGGCGCTTCACGCATCTCGCGCTCGGCATTTTCGTAACTGTGACGCTGCTCTGCCTCGCACCGCTACTGCAGCGGCGTCCGCCGCATCAGGCGCCGGCCGCTGCCGTCGGTGATGCGCCCATGCCCCACGAACCGTCTCCGGCGCTCCTGCGCATGAAACCGTTCACGCTCCAAGCTCTGCTGGTCGTTGCCGGGCTTGCCTGTTGCGTGGCCATGTCCATGCCGCAGGTCCACATCGTCGCCTATTGCGCCGACCTCGGTTTCGGCGCCCAGCGCGGCGCCGAAATGTTGTCGATCATGCTCGGCTTCGGCGTCGTCAGTCGGCTCATCTCGGGCTTCATCTCGGACAAGATCGGCGGGCTCTACACGCTGCTCCTCGGCTCGACGCTGCAGGGCATCGCACTCCTGCTGTACATCCCGTTCGATGGGCTGGCATCGCTCTATGTCGTGTCCGCGCTGTTCGGGCTCTTCCAGGGCGGTATCGTGCCGAGCTACGCCCTCATCGTGCGCGAGTATTTCTCACCCAAGGAGGCGGGTGCGCGCGTCGGTGTCGTGCTCATGGCGACGCTCTTCGGCATGGCGCTCGGCGGGTGGCTCTCGGGCGTCATCTACGACTATACGGGCTCGTATCAGGCAGCCTTCCTCAATGGCATTGCCTGGAACCTGCTCAATGTCTCGATCGTGCTCTTCCTGCTCTGGCGGCGGCGCATCGGCCGGCGGCAGGGGCTGAGCACCCCCATCATGCAACCCCGCGGCCGCCTTGCGCGTGCCTGAGGCTCCAGTCCGTCCTGCACCTACCAGGCGATCTCCAGGATCTCCATTACGTCGGCCGGGCCGCTGATCTTCTTCGGGTTACGCCGCACGGGCGCATACGTCATGGCACGCTCGGCGATATCCGGAAGGCTCTCGCGCTTGATGCCGAGGGCGCGCAGATTACCGGGCTGGCCAATGCGCTGGACAAGCTCGGCAACGAGATCACCCGCAGGCTGCGCTGGCGCCCCCATGGCAGCACTTAGCGCCTTCTGGCGCTCGTCGTTGAAATCAGCATTCCAGCGCAGAACGGCCGGCAGCATGACGCAGCTCGTATGCCCGTGCGGCACGCCATAGCCCGAGCCGAGCACATAGCCGATGCCGTGACTCGCACCGCTTCCTGCGCCCGCGATGGAAGCCGCGATCGCCTGCCACATGCCGAACTGGGCATCGAGCCGCGCGGCGAGATCATCGGGTCGCTCGACGATGGTCGGCAGTGACCGGTGCAGCAGCCGCAGTCCTTGCAGCGACAAGGGCTCGGTCGCCGGATTGGCCGTCGGCGAGCAATAGGACTCGACGGCATGATCCACCGAGCGGATGCCGGTCGAGACGAGCAACCACTCCGGCGTTGCCAACGTCATGACCGGATCAAGGATCACGGCTACGGGGGCGAACAGGCGGTGACTGAAGGATTGTTTGAAATGCGTTTCGCTGTTGGTGATGCCCGCATTGGGCGTGAACTCCGCGGCAGACAGCGTTGTCGGAATGGCCAGCATGCGGATAGCATAAGGCGACGGCGCCATAGGCTTCGGGACGCGACCATCGTCACGGCCGGAGCGATACGGCTCCATGTCGGCCGGACTTTCGATGCTGTGCCAGAGGCACATGAGCATGGCCTTGGTCGCATCGATGACCGATCCACCCCCCACCGCCACGATAAGATCGGCCTCAGCCTTGCGCGCTGCCGCCGCGCCCGCAATCACATCCTCGCGAGGGCTGTGCGACGAGATCGCACTGAATGTGCCCACATGAAGGCTGCCGAGCGCCTTCTCGAGCACCTGCAGGGGGCCGTCGGACAACTTGGCCAAGGACCGCGTCGAGGTAATGAACACGCGCCGCGCGCCGCGCTGTTCGAGTTCCGCGAGCAGAGCTTTGCCTGCCGGCTCACCGAATACGATACGCTCCTGGGCCTGCATGGTGAAAACGCCACGCGGCAGCGGGCTCGATGAACTGGCCATTTGGTCTCTCCTGGGTATTTCCTCCGCGGCAGTGTGCAACAGGCTGAACGGCCCCGCAAACGTAGATGACACCAACGGTCAATTGCAGAAGACATGAATTTCCGACATGCATGCGAGCCATGTTGCGGCACGACACCTGCACACAACTCGGCCGGCTTGGTCTAATATAAGACCGAGCTTGGCGTCGCGCCGCCGCGCGATCCGTGGGAATGAGCCACCGCTCCGTCAGGCCCGCACTGAACCAGGAGACGACTGACGTGCTTTCCAAAGAACTCTTCAACGCCGATGCGATGCTCGAGCGCCTGCTTCCGTGGGTGCGCGAAGAAAGCCCGACCAATCATATCGCGGGCGTGAACCGCATGATGGATCTCGTCGGCGCCGATCTCGCAGCGCTCGGCGGCACCATCGAGCGTCATCCCGGCACGGGCGGTCTTGCGGACGTCGTCCTCGTGCGCTTTCCAGGCAGCGACGGCACGAACAGCCCGGGCATTCTCATTCTCTCGCACCTCGACACGATTCACCCGGTCGGCACGCTCGCCGGACGCCTGCCGCTGCGCCGCGACGGTGACCGTTACTTCGGACCCGGCATCTACGACATGAAGGGTGGCGTCGCGATCGCCATCGAGGCCTTGAAGATCGCGCGCGAGAATGGCGGTGTGCAGCTTCCCGTCACCTACATGCTCATTCCCGACGAGGAGATCGGCAGTCCGTCCTCACGCGAGCGCATCGAGCAGGA
>JAEYYJ010000400.1 GCA_023430845.1 Pseudomonadota bacterium | reverse complement strand
CCAGCCCAGTGCAGGAACGCCGTCACGTCGCGCGCCATCTGATCGACGGTCGCGGGTGTGCCGTCCTGATACTTGATGTTGCCCTCAATGAGCGGCGGCGGCATCGCGATCTGGTGACCCGGGAAGGCCTTGTTGTATTGCATGCCGTCAGCGAGCTTGAAGTCCGCCGGTGCAGCGGCATAGCCAGTCAGCAGCGCGTACAGGTAGTCCGCGCCCGCTTCCTGATAGCCCGACGCCATGTCCTTCACGATGTGGAAGGGATGGGCGAAGAGCGAGCCGTGATACTCTATGCCGCGCGCCTTCGTGATCAGCGTCAGATCCGGCGGATAGGCACCGTTATGGGTCGCGCGCGCTTCCTGCTCGTTCGCATAGGGCGCGGGAATGCGGTCGGAGAGACGGCCCGGACGCTTGAACATCTTGCCGTCGTCATTCGGGCCATCGTTGACCTGATAGGTCGCAGCAAGGCCTTTGACGGCTTCCTCGTTGAAGACAGGGCCACCCGTCTGCGCAAGATTGCGGAAGGCGAGGCGCGAGACGCCATGGCACTGCGCGCAGGCATCCTTGTAGACCTGGAAGCCACGCTGCAGCTGGTTCTGGTCGAAGCGACCGAACAAGCCCGCAAAGCTCCACTTCTGGCGGTCGATATGGACGGCTTCACCTGCTGCATGGGCGAGGAGCGGCACGGTCGCAATGGAAAGGGCGACCAGAATGACCCGCTTCATCCGGGAGGCCCGCTTGATCCGGGAAATATTTGTTGTCATCGGCTGGCTCCCCGTCCTTAGCGCTTTTCGGGAGCCGACGTGGCCCCAGCCGGTTTCCCGCTGCCACCGAGCACCGACTCGGTGATCGAGCGCGGCATGGCGGATGGCGTCTCCATCACTCCGACGATCGGCATGATCAAGAGGAAGAAGGCGAAGTAGTAGAGCGTGAAGAAGCGCGCCCAGGCGACGTACACACCCTCAGCCGGCTTGCCGCCCAGATAGCCGAGCGCCAGCACCGAGAAGAAGAAGAACCAGAGGAACCACTTGAAGATCGGGCGATAGCGCGCCGAGCGCACGCGGCTCGTGTCCAGCCACGGAATGAAGACCAGGATCACGATCGCCGCGAACATGGCGATGACACCGCCGAGCTTCGAGGGGATCGCGCGCAGGATCGCGTAGAAGGGCAGGAAGTACCACTCTGGCACGATGTGCGGCGGCGTCACGAGGGGGTTCGCCGGAATGTAGTTGTCCGCGTGACCGAGATAGTCGGGCGCAAAGAACACGAACCAGGCAAAGAGCAGCGCGAACACGCCGATGCCGAAGAGGTCCTTCATCGTCGCGTACGGCGTGAAGGGCACTGTGTCGGACTTGGTCTTGATGTCGAGGCCGGTCGGGTTGTTCTGGCCGACGACATGCAGCGCCCAGATGTGCAGGATCACAACGCCGACAATCACGAACGGCAGCAGATAGTGCAGGCTGAAGAAGCGATTGAGCGTGACCGAGGAAACCGAGAAGCCACCCCACAGCCATGTCACGATTTTGGTGCCCAGGCCGGGAATGACGGCATCGAGCGACGAGAAGAGGTTCGTGATGACGGTGACGCCCCAGAAGCTCATCTGCCCCCACGGCAGCGTGTAGCCGAGGAAGCCCGTCGCCATCATGAGCAGGAAGAGCAGAACGCCGAGAATCCACAGGACCTCGCGCGGCGCCTTGTACGAACCGTAGTAGAGGCCGCGCGCCATGTGGACGTAGACCGCGAAGAAGAACATCGACGCGCCGACCGCGTGCACGCTGCGGATCAGCCAGCCGTAGTTCACGTCGCGACGGATCCGCTCGACCGAGTCGAAGGCCATCAGGTCGCTCGGGATGTAGTGCATCGCGAGCACGACACCGGTCACGATCTGGACGGCGAGGCAGAACGTGAGAATGCCGCCGAAGGTCCAGAGGTAGTTCAGGTTGCGCGGCGTCGGGTACGACACGGCCGTGTCATGCGCGAGACGCACGATCGGGAGACGCTCATCGAGCCACTGCTCGGCGCGGGACCCGGGCTTATATGAGGATTCATGCTGAGACATGGGGAATGCGAAGCCTTCAGCCGATTCTGATCAGGGTGTCGGACGCGAACTCGTACACGGGCACATCCAGGTTTCGCGGCGCGGGCCCGAGCCGGATACGGCCGGACGTGTCGTAGTGCGAGCCATGGCATGGGCAGAACCAGCCGTTGTAGTCGCCCTTCACGTCCGAGATGCCCTGGCCCTTCGGAATGCAGCCAAGATGGGTGCAGATGCCGACCATCACGAGCCACTGCTCCTTGCCGGCCTTCGTGCGGTTGGCATCGGACGCCGGCGCGCTCTCGGGGAGCGCCTCGTTGCGGGCGCTGCGATCGGGAAGCGCGTTCAGGTCGACGCCCTTGGCGGTGTCGATCTCGGTCTTCGTGCGATGGCGGATGAAGACGGGCTTGCCCCGCCACATCACGGTGATCGCCTGACCTTCCTTGACCGGCGCGACATCGACCTCGGTCGTTGCCATTGCCTGGGTCGATGCATCGGGATTCATCTGCTGGATGAGCGGCCAGAGTGTCGCCGCGCCGCCGACGGCTGCGAACGCACTCGCCGCAACCACCAGAAAGTCGCGCCGTGTCGCATCTTCCGTATGGGCCGCCAAATCAGCCTCCTCTTTCCTGCCCCCAGAGCATGGGCCCGTGCATGGCCTGCCCTGTCTTC
>JAEYYJ010000370.1 GCA_023430845.1 Pseudomonadota bacterium | reverse complement strand
CGCATCATGCGGCCCGTGCAGATGCTGCTCGATCTTCGCTATGGCCGCTTCATGCGAAGCAATGTCATTCAGCGACACATCCTCGGTCTCGATCGACACTGCAAAGCCGCGGTGTCCGAGCCATGCGCGCATTCCGCTGACGAAGCGGGATGCAGTTGCGACATCACGATGGCTGGTGGTTGCCCACATCCCGTGAGGAAGACTGGTTTGAAGGGCCCTGGCGGACGCTTCACCCGCATCGGCATCGAGACTCGTACGTTCATCGATGATCATCTTGCTAGGTTCCTGCGTCGATAGAGTTTCGACTGTGTCTGCGTGCGCGAACGCGGGCGGATCCGAACTGGGGGCGGTGGGTTCCGCCCGCGGGCACGCTCGGCATTATGGGAGTGCATCCTTGAACTCATCGGCGCTCGGCCGATACGGCATGGTCTGGTTGACCTGGTCCCAGATCTCCTCCGCCGTTGTCCGCGCGGAAGCGGGGACTGCAAGAGCGGCGAGAACGGTTACGGCGATCATCAGGTGCTTAATCATCTGCATGGCTTCCTCCTGTCTTTCGGGCGAGGCGATCAGCGGATGCCGTCGTCTGCCTGAGGACCAGATAAAACCTTGCGCATCAAGCACTCGTCAGCGCGTCGTCAAAGATGACATCACCGGCTCGTGAGCTGCATCACATGGCCGTCATTGCGAGCCGATGCCGCCGCACACGAGGTGACACGCGCACGCTGCCAGTCGCGCCGGCAACGCGTCGTTTTCGGGTCGACCTTCAATTGCGCATCAAGAAGTTCGTGGCTCGTCCGCCATCGAACATGCGCACGGCGTCCGATGGCGAAGGCTCTAAAACTCCAGAACCGCCTCTCTAAATACAGCGGCCTCGATCACGTTTTAATGAAGTCGAGCAAATGACGATTGAACGTGGGCACGCTCGTTCTGCACGTCTTGAATGGGGCGCGCGGGTATCTGAATTGCCTGCCGATCTGCGCGTTAAAAAGCAGACCCACGGATATCGCCGCAGTTGGCAGCAATTTGGCGATGTGGTGTAGTCAGATCGTGGTGCACATTAACGACCACAACTTATGAGCCGTCGCGTCAGGGCAACTGGTGGGCGGAAAGCAGTGGCCCAACGAGCCACGGAAAAATCGTCAATCCTTGGGAGGATTCCGCATGAAGCGTCTCATCGGGGCGGCAACCGCTCTCGCGTTGATGCTGCCCGGCGCGGCCGCGGCGCAGGACACAATCAAGATCGGCATTCTGGTTGCTACCGAGGGTGCCTTTGCGGCGGGTGGTGCGGACGGCATACGCAACGTCGAGCTGGCGCTCAAGCAGGCCGGCAACATGGCCGGCGGCAAGAAAGTCGAAACGGTGGTTGCTCCCACCGACACGACGCCCGCCACGGCGACGCGTATGGCGCGCAAGCTGATCGAGCAGGACAAGGTCGATATCATTCTGGGCCCGCTGTCGGGTTCGGAAGGCATCGCCATGCGCGACTACGCCAAGACAATTCCGGACAAGACCGTGATCAACGGCATCTCCGGCGCATTGGAGACGACCTGGGTGGACCCGGCGCCGAACTTTTTCCGGTTCAATCTGGACGGCGCTCAGTGGGGAGCGGGTCTCGGCGAGTATGCCGTCAATAAGAAAGGTTGGAAGAAGGTCGCCAGCGTGTCTGCCGACTATTCGTTCGGCTACACGAACTTTCTCGGGTTCGCAGTCGGCTTCTGCAAGGCCGGCGGCGAGATCGTCGAGCGTCTGTGGGTTCCGCTCGGTTCGGCTGATTTTGCCGGCGTGATCGCGAAGCTGCCGGATGACGTCGACGCCATCTACCTCGGCATGGGCGGCACGGACTCCATCAACTTCCTCAACCAATATCAGCAAGCCGGCGGTAAGGCCAAGCTGATCGGCGGCTCCATTATGGCCGACCCGACCGTGCTGACCTCAAAGGGCAAGGCCAAGGAAGCTCTCATCGGCACCCCGACTTCAGGCTGGGTCGCCAACGACAACCCGGCACCCGAGTGGCAAGCCTATCTCAAGGCTTATCAGGACGCGTTCCCGGCGGACAAGAGGCTTCCCACGCCGTCACTGTTCGGCGTCGGCTATTACGTGAACGCGCTGGCCATGATCGCAGCATTGAACGAGGTCAATGGCGACCTGAGCGACGGCCATAAGAAATTCCACGCCGCGCTGTCGAAGCTGAAGCTGAAAAGCCCGCTGGGCGAGATCTCGCTCAACGAGAACCGTCAGGGCTCGGGTTCGGTATTTGTCACCGAAGTGAGCGCCAACGCTGACGGCACGATGTCGAACAAGATGGTGGGCCGGGTCGACAACGTCACGCAGACGCTTGGCATGACGACAGAAGCGTTTAAGGCCATGGGCCTCCCGTCGCGCACGACGCCGGACTGCAAGGCGCTCGGCGGTAAGTAGGTAACCAAGCCGGCGCACATCGCGTGCGTCGGCGGTCCGCGCCGGGCCCCGTCAATTCGGAGCCCTCGGATTGGGGCCATCTGGCCCCGAACCGGGGGTTTTGTTGTCTGTCGCCACGCCGGTTCATTAAACACGATTGCGCGCTGCGGCTGCGTCCGCTTGCCACATATAGGCAATGCGATATAGTCGCACGCAAAACAGCATCGAGCGAATGCTGATGGGAGGACGATGAGTGAAGCTGTTGCCGTGCTCCATGGAGCGTACGGGCGCGCCTGCCTCTACACGATGGATCGCACGATGGTGTCCCATGCGCATCGCGAGGGGCACCTGCTGTTTCATGTCCACGGCACGCCTGGCGAAGTCTATGTAGATGGCCGCCCCATACCGCTAGGTCCAGGGCAGGCCGTTGCCGTGAATCCCTGGCAGGCACATTACTATCATCAGCGGATTCCAGGCCTGCAGACACTGGTGCTCGTGCTCTACATCCGGCCGAGCTGGTTTTGGAGTGCCATGGGCACTCAGACTGCGGCACTGCGATTTGGGCGCGCGGCCATCGAGGTGTCGGAGGAGCTTGCGCGGCTTGCCGATGTGAGTGCGATGCTCGACCGCAGCCCGGACGAGTCGGCGATCAACGACTGGCTGTTGGCGCTCACGCAGTATTGCTTCGATCAATCCTGGCACCGCACCGATCCTGCGGATCGTTTTGCGTGCGCTCCCGACTTCCGATTGCGTAAAGCGATTCAGCTCCTCGAGCAGCGCGTATGCGAGCCGGTCGAGCTCGACCGCGTTGCCCGAGATACGGGCCTTTCGCGGCCCCACTTCTACAAGCTGTTCCGCCAGCAGGTTGGCGTAACGCCGAATATTTACCTGAACTCGCTCCGCATGGAGCGTGCGATCGACCGGTTGACCAGAACAACCGAGGCGGTTGCCTCGATAGGCTTGGATCTCGGCTTTTCCAGTCAGGCAAGCTTCTCGCGCTTCTTCATCGCTAACGGCGTTGTCCCGCCGAGCGCCTATCGACGCAGCGCTCAGCTCGCCTTCTCCGGATGAACCATAAGTTTGTTTCCCGCGCGCCAAGTCGGTGAATTCATTAGACTGTCGGATACGACTGTTGCTGCCGGGATCGACTACTGTGTCGAGCAAACACGTGGCAGTTCGTGGTGCGCCCGACCGTTTTCGGAACTGACGGCCGCCGAACGAATGTGCTGTCGATGAACCGATGTCCGTCGACCGGTCAGAGCTGGTGGCAGTATGAGTACATTGCACAATCTCAGCACCCGCCATCCGGTCGGCACCATCGTTGTTCTCGTGCTCGTTGTCGGTTTCGCATGGCTCGTCTTTGCGCCGTGGCCGCCCGGCCTCGAACAGGTCATGGGCCGCAAACGCGTTTTCCTCAACGCCATCCTCTCCGGCATTACGCTTGGCGCGCTGTATTTCCTCGTCGCATCCGGCTTTACGCTGGTGTTCGGGCTGATGCGCAACGTCAATCTTGCGCACGGATCGCTTTACCTGCTCGGAGGCTACATCGGCTATGGCGTGGTCGATGCCACCGGCTATTGGTTGCTCGCATTTCCTGTCGTCTTCGTGGTCGTCGGCGCGCTCGGTTTGCTGCTGCAGCATCAGGTGTTCCGGCGCATGGAGGGCGAGGAGCTGCGCCAGACGCTCGTCACGATCGGCATCTCGATTGTGCTCGCGGATTTGATGCTGTGGTACTGGGGCGGGCAGAGCTATCAAGTGCTCTCGCCGCAGTGGTTGAGCGGACCCATCACGCTGCCGTTCGTGAGCGCCGTTCGCTCGAACGGCCAAGCGGTGTACCTCTCCTATCCGCTCGTGCGGATCGCGATCCTCTTTGCTGCGATCGTGATCGGGCTCGCCATGTGGTTCGTGCTCAACCGCTCGAAGCTCGGCATGTTGATCCGCGCCGGTGTGGATGATCGCGATATTCTCGCGGCGTCCGGCGTACGCATCCAATACGTATTCCTCGCCGTCTTCGCTTTCGGCGCTGGTCTCGCTGGAATTTCCGGCGTCATCGGCGGCACATTCCAGTCTTTGTCGCCGGGCGAGGACACGCGCTTTTTGCTCGCCTCTCTCGTCGTCGTTATCGTCGGAGGAATGGGCTCCATACCGGGGGCGGCGCTCGGCGCTCTCATCATCGGTCTCGCCGAGCAGATCGG
>JAEYYJ010000343.1 GCA_023430845.1 Pseudomonadota bacterium | reverse complement strand
CGATCACCGGCGCAGCGGAAGATCGCGCGGCAATACTCTTTCACGATATCGGGCTCCGAATCGTGAAAGGCCCCGATGGCGCGACGGGCTTCCGCGTGTACGTCGGCGGTGGGCAGGGTCGCACGCCTTACGTCGCGCAAGAGATCGCGCGCTTTGTGCCCCGCGCGCGCCTGCTGTCGTATCTCGAAGCCATCATGCGCGTGTACAATCTGCATGGGCGCCGCGATAACATCTACAAGGCGCGCATCAAGATCCTCGTGAATGCGCTCGGCATCGACGAATTCCGTCGACAGGTCGAAGCCGAATGGGCAACGCTCGATGCGCCCTCGATCGATCTTCCAGAGGCCGAGCTTGCGCGCATCGCCGCGTACTTCGCGCCGCGCAGACTGAAGCCGCGCTCACAGAAGGACGCAGGCCACGAGGCGCGCCGCGCCACCGACCCAGCGTTTGCACGATGGGTGCGCACGAACGTGCTGCCGCATCGCGTACCCGGGCACGCGATCGTCAACATCTCGTTCAAGGAGCCGGGCAAGGTTCCTGGCGATGCTACGGCAGAGCAGATGGAGGCGGTTGCAGCACTCGCCGAGGAATATGGTCACGACGAGATCCGCGTCAGCTATCAGCAGAACCTCGTTCTGCCGACGGTCGCCATCAGTGATCTCGCGCGCATCTACGATGCTTTGGTGAAGCATCGCCTCGCCACAGCCAATACGGAGCTGATCACAGATTTCATCGCCTGCCCCGGCCTCGACTACTGCAATCTCGCCAATGCGCGTTCGATTCCGATCGCTCAGGAGATCGCTCAGCGCTTTACCGATCCTGCCCGCGCCGAGGCGATTGGGCCGCTGCGCCTCAACATCTCCGGCTGCATCAACGCCTGCGGACACCATCATGCGGGTAACATCGGCATTCTGGGAGTCGACAAGAAGGGTACCGAGCACTACCAGATCACGCTCGGCGGCAGCCCCAAGGACGATGCCGAAGTCGGCGGCATCATCGGTCCGAGCTTCACAGCGGATGCCGTGCCCGATGCCATCGAGAAGATCGTGGATACGTACCTCGGCCTACGCAGGGACGCGACGGAGACTTTCGTCGCCGCCTACCGGCGTGTCGGCAAGACGCCATTCCGCGAGGCGCTGTATGGCCCTGAGGCATCCCGGCGCGGCGGTAGCAGCAAGGAGGCGGCACATGTCTGAGCCCGCCCCCCTCTTCAGCCCGCTTAAACCCAAGACGACCGAGCCTCGCCTGTGGACCGGCGAGACGTTCACGGCCGATCCCTGGCAGGTACTTGGCGACGATGCGCCTTTCCCGATTGGCGGCCATGCGATCGTCTCGCTCGACCGCTGGCGGGCAGATCAGGCAACGCTCGCAGCACTCGGCGTCCCTGTCGGCATCATCGTGCAGTCTTCAGAAGTCATCGACACCGAGACCGACGATCTCGCTCGGATCTCTGTCGTCGCGCTGGCCTTCCCGAAATTCACCGACGGTCGCGCGTATTCTGCAGCGCGGCGCCTGCGGGAAAGCGGCTATGCGGGCGAAATCCGCGCGACCGGCGATGTGCTGCTGGATCAGCTGCCGCTCATGCTGCGCGCGGGATTCTCGGCCTTCGAGATCACGAACGCTGCCACCATTCGCGCGCTTGAAGCGGCGCCGCTCCCAGCAGTGTCGCGCGTGTACCAGGCAGGCGCGGAGGGAGCGGATCATGGCTGGCGCCCGCGTCGCGGATCGGCGCGGTCGCCGTCTGGACCATCGCGGGAGCTCTGACATGAACTTCCAGCAACTGCGCATCATCCGCGAGACCGTGCGGCAGAACTTCAACCTGACCGAGGTCGCCGGCGCGCTCTACACATCGCAGTCCGGCGTCAGCAAGCACATCCGCGATCTCGAAGGCGAACTCGGCGTCGAGCTCTTCATTCGTCGCGGCAAGCGCCTCCTCGGCCTCACCGAGCCCGGCAAGGAGCTTGCCGTCATCGTCGACCGCATGCTTGTCGATGCCGCGAACATCAAGAAGCTCAGCCAGCAATATGCCGACCAGGACGAAGGCAAACTGACCATCGCGACGACGCATACGCAGGCGCGCTATGCGCTGACCGGCGTCGTCCAGGAGTTCGTCAAAGCCTTCCCGAAGGTGCACCTCGCGCTCCACCAAGGCAGCCCGCCGGAGATCGCCGACATGCTGCTCAGCGGTCAGGCCGAGATCGGTATTGCGACGGAGACGCTCGCCATCACGCCGCAGCTCGCGACATTTCCCTACTACACTTGGCATCACGGCGTCGTGGTTCCCAAGGGACATGAGCTGGAGCAAGCGAGCCCGCTCACACTCGAGGCCATCGCCGAGCACCCTATTGTCACCTATCACGACGGCTTCACGGGGCGCGGCAACATCGACAAGGCCTTCCACGAGGCCCGCCTGTCGCCCGATATCGTCATGTCCGCAATGGATACCGATGTCCTGAAGACCTATGTCGGCCTTGGGCTCGGCGTCGGCATCATTGCGGCGGTAGCCTTCGACGCCAAGCGCGATGCTCCGTTGCGGCTGCTCCCCGCCGACAATCTCTTTCCGCCCAATACGACTTGGATTGCTGTCCGACGCGGAAGCTATCTGCGCCGCTATGCGTATCGCTTCATCGAGTTGTGTGCCCCCGCGCTGACCGAGGTAACGGTCCGCAAGGGATCAGCGCCACCAGCCGAAGTCGTTAGCGCAAAGTAAAGGAGCGCATCAGCCAGATGCGCTTAGTGCGCGACAGGTCGCGCGGACAGCGCTTCGAGCGCGTTTCGCTGTCACAAACGGGTAAATAAGCGATAGTTTTTATTCAATGTTAGCATCTCCCCCCATAGCCTCGCTCCCAACATAAAAGCACCCTCTGAGGGGGAGGGCGCGCTCGTTCGCGTTGGGGCACTTGGTATGCGCGTTGTATGGTCCGTTATTGCCGAGCATGACATACGTCTTGTGCTCATGGCTGCCTTCGTCGCGGCGAGCGGCGGATGGGTCGCTCTCGGCCTCTTCCGACGCGCCATCGACAAGCTCGGCACGCAACGCCATGGCTGGACGTTTCTTGCCGCTGTAGCTGCAGGCGCTTCGGCGTGGTGCGCGCACTTTATTGCCGCGCTGGCGCATGAGACCGAGGCGCCGATCACAATTGCACCGCTCCTGACCAAAGCCTCACTTCTCATTGCCATTGTCGGTTGCATCGCTGGTTTCTGTGTTGCCCTTCGAAGCTGGCGATCGTCCTTTCCCGCGATTGGTGGCGCAATCTTCGGCCTCGCCGTTGGCGCGATGCACTACACGGGCATGATGGCTTACGGCTTCGACGGAATTGTTGACTGGCATCCTGGCTACGTCGCTTTGTCCGTGTGCGTGTCCGCTCTTCTCGGCATGGCCGCGCTCCACATGGCAGTCCATCAGCCTTGGACATTCTCGCACCACGCGGCACTCGGTCTCTACGTCCTTACTGGCCTTTCCCTGCACTTCACCGGCTTGGCCGCATTCTCGGTGACGCCGGTCGCAGGCACCGTCCCGCTCGCCGATCCGGAACTTGCGCTGACGATGGCCATTGCCATTACCGGCGTCAGCCTCATCATTGCCAGCACAGGTATCGCTGCCTACATCATCGATACCAAGGCGACGGAAGACATGGCTGAGCGTCTGCAGCACATGGCGAACAACGACGCGCTGACGGGATTGCCCAACCGCGCCGGCTTCACGGATCATCTCGGCCGCGTGCTCAAGGATGCCAAAGCAGACGGCAGCCGCGTGGCCGTCATCAGCATCGATCTCGATCGCTTCAAGGAGATCAATGATCTCCGTGGCCTCGAAGCCGGCGATGCCGCTCTCAGGATCATCGGTCAGAGACTGACCGAGCTTCTCAGAGACGGCGAGTATGTGGCCCGCGCGGGCGGCGATGAGTTCTCAACGGTCAAGCGCTTCACTGAGCAGAGCGATCTCCTAGATTTCGTCGCGCGCCTCGAAGGCGTTCTCTTCACGCCGATCAACATCGGCGATTTCCAAACGGTAACTGGCGCGAGTCTCGGCGTCGCGGTCTATCCGGAGGACGGCGAGACAGAGGAGCGGCTCGTCAACAACTCAGAGCTTGCGATGTACCGCGCCATCGACGACGTGACGCGCGCGACCTGCTTCTACGAAGCGCACATGGACGAAGCCTCGCGCGCGCGCCACTCACTCGGCCAGGACCTGCGCCATGCCATCGAGCGCAATGAGCTCGAACTTTACTATCAGGTGCAGACCTCCGTTTCATCCGGCGCGATCTGCGGCTACGAGGCCCTGCTGCGTTGGCGGCACCCCGTACACGGCATGGTCTCGCCGGCTGAATTCATTCCCATTGCCGAAGAGACCGGCGCGATCATCTCGATCGGAGAGTGGGTGCTGCGTACGGCCTGCCGCGAGGCCGCTGGCTGGAGCGTTCCGCACAAAGTCGCAGTCAACCTCTCGCCGGTCCAATTCGTGAATGCCGACCTTGCGCGGCTTGTTCACGAAGTGCTGCTGCAGACCGACCTTTCGCCGAGCCGGCTCGAGCTCGAGATCACAGAATCGACGATCATCGCCGACAAAGCGCGCACGCTTCACATTCTCCGTCAGATCAAGGCGCTTGGCGTCACCATCGCGATCGACGATTTCGGAACGGGCTATTCTTCGCTTTCGACGCTGCGCGAGTTCCCCTTCGACAAGATCAAGCTTGACCGCTCCTTCATGAACGAAGTGGAGCACAGCCAGCAGGCCAAGGCCGTGGTCCGCGCTGTGCTGAGCCTCGGCAAGACGCTCGAGATCAAGGTGCTGGCCGAGGGCGTTGAGACGGCGCACCAACTCGCCATCCTGCGCACCGAAGGATGCGACGAGGCACAGGGATACTTGCTAGGCAAACCGCAACCGATCGCGCAGATCCTCGCCGCCCTGGCCGGAAACAGCAATGTCGCCCAAGCCGAGCCAACCGCGATCGCGGCTCCCCAACGCAAGCGGCAACGGCACGCCGGCTAGCACGCCGCCCTACGCTGGCCGTGTGCTTCTCAAGGGCGCTGCGCGACGCCTGAATGCAGTTGCTGGAAGGAGAGCGTCAGTCCAACCGCCAGACTTTGCACAAGACACATCGGCGCGACCATGGTCCGCAGGGCCGCTTCAGGCATGTCCGGGATCTCGAAAACCACTTCCGCACCATTGACGATCGGACTGAGCAGGCTGTCCGTCACGACGATCGCCGGCACGCCACGTGCCACGAACTCGGGCAGCAACTGGACGGTCTCGGGATTGTAGGGCCTGAAGCTGATGGCGATCATCACGTCCCTGCGCGTCGCCGTGAGGACGTGATCCGCGAGCACATTGCCGAGCCCGTCGAGCAGGACCGCGCGACGCCCGAGACGGCGAAGAACGTAAGTCAGATGCGCGGCCACCGGAAACGATCCACCGAGACCTAGGACATAGACCGTGGCGGCGCGCCCCATCAGATCGATGGCGCGCGCGAGGTCGTCCTCGCGGACACTCACCTGCAGATTCTCGAGCGACGCGGTCCCCTCCGACGCAAACCGCTCGAGCAGCTCATGTGGGCCGTGGCTGTCGCGAAAGCGCCCATCGCGCCGCAATCCATCGATGCGCTCGCGGTAGCTCGGCACAGCACCGGCGACGAGACGCGTTCGAAAGACCTGCTGCAGCTCCGTGAAACCCCCATAGCCCATGGCATGGGCGAACCGCACGATCGCCGACGGCTGAACTTTGGCGCGCGCCGCGACCTCGGCAACGGTCCCAAGCGCCATGTCGGTTGGGTGATCGAGCGCGAACTCTGCAATCAATCGGAGGCGATCGGAAAGCCCCGGATATCGCTGCGCGATCTCTTCGCGCAACGAATCATAGGCGCTGAGCGGCGCCGATTTTCCTCGCCGTCCCGTAGCCTTGGCCAACTTCCTCACAGGTGCTCCAAGATTTGAGCGGAAGATACGTTTATTTCACTTCACAAGCGCCATGGAATGATTATTCTATGCCTGAATGAAGAGCTGCCGTCAAACGTGCGAGCAGCCGTGTTCAGTGGAGGAAACGATGAAAAAGAACGGCAAGCCCGGGCAAGGCCCGTCCCGGCGTTCGATTCTGAAGGGCAGCCTGATGACGGCGTCCCTTGCGGGCGTCGGCGCCTTCTACGGTCCCTGGCATCACAACCACGCCTATGCGCAAGGCAAGAAGCCGATCAAGCTGGGCCTCACGAACGATGCAGGCGGCCAGTTCGGCAACAGCGGACAGGACGAGCATCGTGCCATCCGCATGGTCATCGACGAGTGGAATGCCAAGGGCGGCGTGCTCGGCCGCAAAATCGAGTGGGTCACCGCCGATACGGAATCGAGTCCGGCTGCCGGCACGCGCATCGCGGAGCGCTTCATCACGCGTGAGGATTGCCCGATCCTGATCGGCGCACTGCACTCGGGCGTCGCCAACGCCATCACTCAGGTGGCCAACAAGTACGGCACCATCTTCCTCAATACGAACTCCTCCGCGCCGAGCGAGGCAGGCGAGAACTGCAGTCGCATCAAGTTCGTCTGGGACGGCAACGGCACGAATTTCTCCAAGGCCGCGGTCGCCAATGCCGTGAAGTCGATCGGCAAGAACTGGCTCCTACTCACGAACGATTACGTCTGGGGGCACTCGACGGCGGCAGCTACAAAGGCGCTCGTCGAGGCCAACGGCGGCAAGATCATCGACAACCTGCTCGTGCCGCAGAACACGCGCGACTTCACGTCCTATCTGCTCAAGATCCAGCAGATCAAACCGCAGGTCGTCGGCACTGCCATTGCGGGCGACGACAACAAGGCACTGCGCGAGCAGATCACACAGCTCAAGCTTGATCAGGCCGGTGGTCCGGCCTGGATCAACAATCAGCAGGACTGGCCGGATGTCTGGGGATCGCCTCAGAGTCTGTTCGGTGTGTTCGGTACGACTTGGTATCACAAGCTCGACCTCCCGGGTGTCCCCGAGTTCGTGAAGAAGTGGCAGGACGCCAATAAAACCGGGCCGATTCCGGTGCCCGGCAATGTCTCCTACAATGGCTACATGGCGACGCAGGAGCTGTTCCGCGCCATTGAGCGCGCTGGATCGACGAACAACATCGCGATCATCAAGGCACTCGAGGGACACAAGATGTCGGCTAAAGATCGGATGCAGCACTTCGATGCCTACATCGATGCTGACACGCATCAGGTTCAGCAGACCATCTACCTTGCACGCAAGAACGAGAAGCCCGTCGACAACACGGATCATTTCCAGATTATGAGCTGGGTCGAGCCGAAGGACGCCCTCGACGACGCCGCACCTGGAAAGTGCAAGCTCATCCCGCACGACAAAGTACCGTCCGTGGATGCATGATTGCAGCGGGCGAGGTGGGGTGCGCCACCTCGCTCGCCTCGCCGCGCGAGGCATACTCGCTCCGCGTAGCGTGACGAGACGCGCGACGATCTCGCGCTGACCTGAGCAACCCATCAAGAGCAGCAGCCGCGTGTTCGATCTCCTTCCTCATCTGCTCAACGGGCTCGTGCTCGGTTTACTCCTCGCGCTGATAGCCCTCGGCTTCATGCTGATCGTCGGACTGATGGAGCAGATCAATCTTGCGCACGGCTCGCTCTTTGCGCTCGGCGCTTATCTCGCTCTTACGCTGACGGGGCCCAATCCGCCTCTTCCATCGGATCTTGCCGCGCTCTGGCTTCAGGTTCCGCTCGGGTGGCGCTATGGCATCGCGCTGATCGTCGCGCCGTGCCTTGCAGGCATTGTCGGCATCGCCGTTGAGTTCTGCATGCGGCGCACATACGGTAAGGATCCGCTCTATGGCTTATTGCTCACCTTCGGTGTCGCCCTCGTACTCGAAGAAGTTCTCCGCCTGACATGGGGCACGCGCGATCATGTGCTTCCGATCCCGCAAGCCATGAGCGGTGGCTTCATCTTCGGCGATCTCATCTGGTCGACCTATCGCTTCTATGCGGCTGGCATGGCCGCCATCGTCATCGGCCTCGTCTGGCTACTCATCGAGAAGACGCCCTATGGCGCCATGATCAAGGCAGGAGCGCATGACAGCGAGATGGTGCGCGCACTTGGCGTGAATCTTTCGAAGCTGCGGCTCGGCGTATTCGTGCTGGGAACCATGCTCGCGGCATTCGCAGGCATAGTCGTCGCACCGATCTGGGGTATTCGCCCGCACATGGGTGTAGACGCCGTCGTGCCGGCCTTCCTGATCATCGTGCTCGGGGGCGTAGGCAGCTTCTGGGGAGCCGTGATCGCCAGCCTGCTGGTCGGTCTCGCGGTCGGCGTTTCGGGCGCCTACGCATCGGAATGGTCGCTGCTGTCCATGTACCTGTTGCTGGTCGCCGTCGTATCCTTCCGGGCACGCGGCCTCTTCGGCAAGAAGAGCATGCTGGAGGTTTGAGAGAACTATGACCGGCACGTCGAGCGACGCGCGCCTGATTACGCCCACCATGCTTTTCGCCTGGCTGGTGCTGGCAACAGTACCGCTGTGGATCAGCAAGATTGGCCTCTATCCGTATATCGGTGTCGAGATCCTGATCTGGTCGATCTACGCACTCGCGTTCAACCTCGTGTTGGGCGTATCGGGATTGCCGTCGTTTGGACACGGCGCCTTCTTTGGCATCGGCGCTTATGCCTTCGGCCTCACACAATTCAATGTAGCAGCCAATCTCTGGGTCTGCCTCATTGGCGCGACGCTCGGCGGGGCACTTGCGGGCCTCCTCGTCGGGCTCTTCATCGCCCATCGGCGCGGCATCTATTTCGCGCTGCTGACGATCGCCTTCGGTCAGATCTTCTGGACCATATCGGTGAAGTCCCACAGCATCACGGGCGGCGAGGACGGCCTCCTCAACATCGTGAGGCTGCCCGTGAACCTCGGCCTCGTCTCCTTCGACATATCCGACAACGACACACTCTACTATTTCGTCCTCGCGGTCTTCGCCGTTGTCGTGGTCGTGCTTTGGCGCCTCGTGAACTCGCCTTACGGCCGCCTGCTCTCGGCCATACGCCAGAGCGAGGTACGTACCGCACATCTCGGCTATAACGTCTGGCTCTACAAACTCAGCGTCATCGTCATCTCCGCGGGCTTCTCGGGCTTTGCTGGCGGCCTCTTCGCCATGGCCCAGCGCTCCGCCTTTCCCGACGTGATGAACCTCGCACAGTCCGGTCTCGTCGTAATGATGACGCTGGTCGGTGGCGGGCTCGTGAGCTTCTGGGGACCTGTGGTCGGCGTCATCGTCTTCCTGACGGCGCGCGATGTCATCGGCGCCATGACGAACGCCTGGATGCTGTACTTCGGAACGATGTTCGTCCTACTGGTACTCTTCCGGCCGGAGGGCATAGCGGGCGCATTCAAGCTGCTCGTCGAGCGCTGGAAGGTGCGCAGCGCGACGCCATCTCTCAGCTCTGCACCACGGAGCGGCTGATGGCACTCGTCGAAGCAGAGGGCGTGCATGTGCGCTTCGGGGATCGCGTGGTCCTCGAGGAGATCAACCTGTCCGTCAATGAGGGCGAACTTCACGGCATCATGGGGCCGAATGGCGCCGGCAAGACCACCTTCTTCAACACGCTGACCGGACGCGTGAAGCCGAACCGCGGACGTATCCGCCTCAATGGAGAAGACGTCGCTGGCCTCAGTCCGCACACTATTGCACGCAAAGGCCTCGCGCGCTCCTTCCAGATCATGACGCTCTTCAATGATTTCACCGCGCAAGAGAACGTCATGGTGGCCTTGCCGGCCTTTCGCGCGCGTGGCTTCGACGTGCGCCGCGCCGTCGCTGGCGATGCAGGTCTTTCCGACGAGGCCAACGAGGTGCTCGCGTCCGTCGGCCTCGCAGGCAAAGCGGGCGTATCCGCGAAGCTCCTCTCCTATGGCGAGCGGCGCGCACTCGAGATCGCGGTAGCGCTGGCCCAGCGCCCGCGCGTGCTGTGCCTCGATGAGCCCACCTCGGGTCTCGGCACGGACGGCACGCTTCGCCTCGCCGAGCTGATCGCAAGCCTCAAAAGCAAGCTGACGATTGTCGCGGTCGAGCACGACATGCGCTTTCTGTTCTCGCTGGCAGACCGCATTTCCGTCATCCACTGGGGACAGGTGGTCGCGCGCGGCACGCCTCGCGAGCTTCAGGAGAACGCGTGGGTGAAGCGTTCGAATCTCGGGAGCTTCGAATGATCCTCGAAGTCCAGGGCATCGATACATTCTACGGCGAGACGCAAGCGCTCTACGGCGTATCGCTCGCTGTCGCCAAGGGAGAAGTACTCGCGCTGCTCGGTGCCAATGGTGCGGGCAAGACGACCACCATCCGCTCGATCCTCGGCCTCACACGTCCGCGCCGCGGCTCCGTTCATTTCAACGGTGCGGATGTTACTCGCGCGCCGACGCATGAGATCGCGCGTGCGGGCATCTGCTGGGTGCCGGATGACAGGCGGCTCTGCCCGACGCTCACGGTCGCGAAGAATCTCCGCATTGCCATCAAGAAGACGCCGTTCCGCGCCTGGACGATCAACGAGGCCTTCTCCATCTTCTCGCCGCTCGAATACCTCATGCATCGCGAGGCCGAGAATCTTTCCGGCGGCGAAATGCAGATGGTTTCGATTGCGCGCGCACTGCTCGGCTCACCCGGCCTCGTGCTGTTCGACGAGCCGAGCCAAGGTCTCGCTCCGAAGATCGTCTCGGATGTGCTTGCGACAGTGCGCCGCCTCAAGACCGAGGGCATTGCCGCAATCATCGTCGAGCAGAATGCAGAGATCGCGCTCTCCGTTGCCGATCGCGCCGTCGTTCTTGATCGGGGCACGGTCGCCTGGTCCGGCGATGCCGAAACGCTGCGCGATGACGACGCCCTTCGCCAGCACCTGCTCGGAGTGTGATCATGACACCCGCTTCAAGCGCCCCCCTGATCGCGCTCCAGAAGCTACAAAAAGTCTACACGCGCGGGCTCATCGCACGTCAGCAGACCTTCAAACTCGAGGCGGATCTCACGATCGAACGACC
>JAEYYJ010000327.1 GCA_023430845.1 Pseudomonadota bacterium | reverse complement strand
GAGCTGGCGCAGCTTCAGTCCGCCGCCCCGCCCATGGGACCGGCATTCGTGCGGCGTCGCATGCAGGCTGAACTCGGGCCGGACTGGCAGGCGCGTTTCAAATCCTTCGAGCCGGCATCGACGGCCTCCGCGTCGCTTGGACAAGTGCATCGCGCCGTGGCGCATGATGGGCGCTCGCTTGCCGTCAAGCTGCAGTATCCGGACATGCAATCCGCTGTCGAGGCGGATGTCACGCAGCTCAAGGTCGTATTCGCTATTCATGCGCGCATGGATCCCGCGGTCGAGACGGGCGAGATCCTGCAGGAGATTTCAGCGCGCCTCCGCGAGGAGCTGGATTATGGCCTGGAAGCGCGCCACACGGCGCTCTACCGCCTCATCTTCCGCAATGATCCGCTCATCCGAGTACCCGAGGTGATCGACGAGCTTTCGACGAAGCGCCTGCTCACCATGACGTGGCTCGAGGGGCGGCGCCTGCTCGACTACAAGCCCGCGCCGGAAGAGGATCGCAATCAGATCGCGCGCGCCATGTTCCGTGCGTGGTGGTTTCCTTTCAGCCACTACGGCGTCATTCACGGTGACCCGCATCTCGGCAACTACACGATCTTCGAGGAGGCGGGACGGCCCGCGGGCATCAACCTGCTCGACTACGGCTGCATGCGCACGTTTGCGCCGAAGTTCGTCGGCGGCGTCATCGATCTCTATCGAGGGCTGCACGAGGGCGACCAGGCGCGCATCGTGCACGCCTATGAGACGTGGGGCTTCACTGGGCTTTCCAAGGAGCTGATCGACGTCCTGAATATCTGGGCGCGCTTCATCTATGGACCCCTGCTCGATGATCGTGTGCGTTCGATTGCCGAGGGCACGACGCCCGGCGAGTACGGACGCCGCGAAGCCTTCACCGTCCACAAGGCGCTTAAAGAAAAGGGGCCGGTAAAAGTGCCGCGCGAGTTCGTGTTCATGGATCGCGCTGCCATCGGTCTCGGCGGCGTGTTTCTGCATCTCGATGCGCGGCTGAACTACTTCCAGATTTTCAACGAGACGATCGAGGATTTCGACCTCGCGCGTGTTGGTGCGCGCCAGCGGGCGGCATTTATCGAGACCGGCGTGCCGCTGCCCGAGGGTGTCGAAGTCGCCGCATGAGGGACATCGTGACCGCTAAACCGATCATTCTCGTCGCGGCTGCGGCGCTCATCGACGTCGACAACCGCGTGCTCATTGCCGAGCGGCCAGCGGGGAAATCCATGGCCGGACTCTGGGAATTTCCGGGCGGCAAGGTCGCGCCCGGAGAGACACCCGAGCAGGCGTTATTGCGCGAACTGCGGGAGGAACTCGCTATCGAGGTGTGCGAGACATGCCTCGCACCCTTCACGTTCGCGAGCCACACCTACGAGAGCTTTCATCTTCTGATGCCGCTCTATCTCTGCCGGAATTGGGAGGGTGAGATCACACCGCAGGAGGGCCAGCGCATTAAATGGGTGCGCGCCGTCCGCCTCACCGACTACCCCATGCCGCCGGCGGACGTTCCGCTCGTGGCCATGCTCCGCGATCTGCTGGGCTGAGGTATTCGCGCGCTTTAGTTTCCGGCAAAAGCGCGCGCCGCCCAGTTGGGCCGGTCGCCAAACCGACGATTGGGGCCGGTGGCACGGGCACTGCGTGGCGCCTCTCGCTCGCGAATTTGCGGCCGCGCCCGCGCTGTGGAGCGAACTGCGGGCGTCGCTTCCGGTGCACCGAGCAGCATGGCACCTTCAGGCCGCGTCGGGACTTCCGCAACGTCTGATGTTGGGATGGCGGCGGCGGGAGCGGGAGCCTCTCCGGCGATGGTCTGAGGCTCTGCGATCACGCTCGGTGCGGCGACATCGATCGGGCGCGGTCCGAGATTGCCGGGCTTGTCGGGTGTCTCCCGCACTGGCGTGCGTGCGGCCTCGCGACGGGCGGGCTGGACCTTCGCTGCGACTGCGCGCTTGGCTTTCTGCGCGCGCTCGGCATAGAGGCGGTGGCGATCGAGCGCCTCACGCTCCCAGGGATGGGGTTTGCAGGTGCAGGCCTCGACGTAGTTCGTGCGGAACAGGAAGGCGTTTTTCAAGGCCGTGTAGGGCTGGCCGCGCACGTCCCTCATATCCTCCGGTTCACCACCGGGATTGGGATAGACATAGAGGCGGGCACCTGACGAGCAGCGGGAATTGCAGGCGGCTTCGTCGGCCGCAAACCGGTCGGGTGTTGTCGAGAAGCTGATCGGGAAGAAGTAGCCATCGCAGAGGCGCACGCACACCGTGCGATAGGTGCCGCGCTCCCGGCCGTACTCACGCGCGCGGCCCCAGGCCTCCTCGCGTTCTTCCCGCGCATCGCGAAGCCGCTCTTCGCGTGCCTCGCGCTCCTCGCGGGCGCGTTGTTCGCGCGCTTCCCGCTCCTCCAGCTCGCGTTCGCGGCGCTCTTCCGCGCGCGACATGCTGCGCCGCCGCTCTCTGAATTGCCCACCGCGCCAAGCCGAAGGATTGTTGAGCTGATCGAGCCAATTGTCGCTCGTCGTCAGGAATCCGCCCGTGGTCTGGATCACGATCCCGGTCGTGCTGGCCTCAGTGCTTTTCTCGGATGTGGTGCCGGAAAGGAAGGCGCGGCTCGTCGCGCCGAGGGAGAGTACGACGATCGCGGCAAAGCCGACTGCAAGCGCGCCCGACAGCTCACGCCGGATGGACCTGAGTGCAGGCCTCTGGGCAGCATCGCGCTGGGGCGAGCCGGAATGGCAGGGGACGCGAAACATCTATCTACCGTGTACGCAGGAACTATAGGGTCTTCAAACCCCTCACAGCGTGCTCTGTCAACTAGCCGGTCGTCACAACTGTTTGTTCTGGATGCGCATCTGGCGCAGGGCAAACGTCGAAACGGGCATAACAGAGCAAAGCGCCTCAGTCCCACAACGCACCTTCTCGGGGATGGTTGCGGGTGTGCGCGATCAAATCGAGAGAGCGCGGCGGGCCATCTCGATGAGCTGCGGCCAGAACGTCTCGCCCACCTTGCCAAGGAGGCCACCAAGGACGGCAATTGAGATCCAGCCGGCCCAGCGTTTGATACCGCGCGTGACATTCGAGGAAATGCGGATCGAGATGCGTTGCTCGGGCAGGCTCGTGTCTGCGATCACGCCATCGGCCCCGATGGAGCGCGAGGCGACGACGAGGGTCAGCTCGGCGGGGCCGCGCACCTGCGGGATGACGGTGAAACGCCAGACGGCGTAGTCACTTGTGAGCTGGTCCCCGCGCGTGCCAGTCCATTGGGTTTCCGGCGATTTCGGCTCGATGTAAAAGCGGCCCGGCTCACCTTGGAGACGGACGCTCATGGCGCGCGTGATCAGGAGCTGATGCGTTTGTGGCGCGCCGGCACCCTGGAGCCCGCGTGCGACATCCGGGACGCCCTCGCGCGCGATGCGGATCTCTACGGTCTCGAGGACGCCGACCTTCATGCGTCGCGGGATATTCTCCACGAGCTGGCCGCTTTCGGTGCCGGGGCGTGGATTGCGTCCAGGGCGGGCCGCCTCCTCGCGCGCGCGGCCGCGCTCTGGGGCCCCAGGCGGTGCACGGGAGGCCTGCGGCGGATACGGCGGCGGCGGTGGGACAGGTGGTAATGGCTGCCGGTCGACGGGCGCTTCGGGCCAGGGCGTGGTCAGCTCGGGCTCGGGTTGCGCATTCTGCGGCAGGCGCAAGCTGGGGCGCGGTGGCGGAGGGCGCGAGGCGCCAAGGCCGCGTGGCGGAGGCGGTGGCGGCGGAAGCCCCGCTTCGGCGCCAGGTTGGCGCGGTGGAATTGGCGGTGGGGCTGGCGGCGGCGCGCGACGGCCTGCATCCGGAGCTGGAAGCGGCGGTGGCCCCGGTGGGGCGGGTGCCGGATCGGGTTTGCGTCTCAGGAACCTGTCTGGTTCGTCATGCGAGGGCGCCGCAACTGTCGGAACCTGGGGCCGTGGCGCCGGCGGCGGAGCGCCCATGGGCGCAAGGTCAGATGACGATGGTCGCGGCGGCTCAGGTCCCAATTCAGGTGAGGGCGCTGGGCGCGGTGTCGGCCTTGGTGCCGGCGGCGGTGCCTCTTCATGCGCTTGCGATGGCGCCGGCTGCGGTGGAGCCGCGGGCGGCGGCGTCTCGGCCTTGCGGGCAGGCGCTGGTGGCGCTGGCGGCCTCGGTGGCGGATCTGGACGGATATTCGGGATGCCCATGGGCTCCCATAGGGGCTTCTGGATTGGCGGCGCGTGCCGTCCCCCGGGCGGAGTTCCGCCCTCGCGGTGTTCGGATGGGCGCTGGGCTTCACGCCCGCCGTCGCGATCGAACGGAGACGCTGCCGGCGTCGGCGATTGTGGTGCCGCGGCTTCGGGCGCCGGGGCGCTCGAAGGAGCGGCCGGCTGCGGCGCTGCGGGTGCCTGCGCGGCCGCACTTTGACGGATGACGCGGATGGCCGCCTGGAAGGTCAGGCCTTGCGCCTTGAGGAAGGTCGCCGCCATGCTTTTGCCGTCGCCGACGATGGCCGCCAGCACGATGGCGCCGTCGATCTGCACATCCGCACGCGGGCTCTGGCGGGCTGCCGCCTCGGCATAGGCAAGGATCTTGGTGAGGTCCGGATCGTGGACGGGCAGGGTGCCGGGCGCGGCCGTCGGTGGCTGCTGGCCGAGGAAGCTCGCAACGTCATTGCGCAGGCGCCCGAGATCGACCGAATTGGAAATGAGCACGCGCGCGGCATCGGCGTCCTCACTGAGCGCTAGGAGCAGATGCTCGAGTGCCACGGTGCCGTGTGCCTGGCTGGCAGCATAATCGCTGGCGCGCGCGAGCGTCGCGACCAGCGTGTCGGACCGCGCAATCCTCGTCTCGAACGGCGTCGCCTGAGCCATCGTCTGGGCCATCGCCTGCGCTGCTCCGGGGGACCATCCCCCGCCCCCTCTGCCACCTAGTCTGTCGCGCTCCAGGGCCCTAGAAGGGGCCGCGCGCATGTGTCAATTGCTTAGAGCATGATTCACCCGCGGCGGGAAACCGGCATGGCCGCGGCGCGAGTGGCAAATTGTCCAAGGCATCATGGAGTTAGCGTTCAGATGCCCGACCGCGGCCCACGCGCCACACACCAGCGCCGCACGCACAGTGTATTTGAAGCCGCGCGACTTTTCATCGCGCTTTACGCGCCAGGGGGCAGTCGGGTTCAGACCCGTGGCCGAAGTGCAAAAGTTCATTGAGCGGAGGTCGCAAGGCGCTATAAGTGCGCGCCGTAGAGGGTCCCGCACGGCGGGCTGACAAGAGGCATTGCGATGGCGAACAGCAGGGAGGCCCCGGGCGCGGGCCCCGACAAGGCCGAACTCGATCCACAGGCGCAGGTGCGCATTCTGGCCGAGGCCTTGCCTGCTCTCATCAATTACGATGAGGAAACGGTCGTCATCAAGTTCGGCGGTAACGCCATGGGCGACGAAAAACTTGCCGAGGCCTTCGCCAAGGATATCGTCTACCTCAAGCTCTCGGGCATCAATCCAGTGGTCGTCCATGGCGGGGGACCGCAGATCGGGCGGATGCTGAAGAAGCTCGCGATCGAGTCGGAATTCGTGCACGGGCTGCGCGTGACCGACAAGCCGACCGTCGAGATCGTCGAGATGGTGCTCGCGGGGGCCATCAACAAGGAGATCGTCTCAGCGATCAACCGTCAGGGCGGCAAGGCCGTCGGCATCTGCGGCAAGGATGCCAATCTGATGGTCGCCAAGAAGATCACCGAGATGCCGGACCCGCAATCGAACATCATCCAGTCGGTCGATATCGGCTATGTCGGCGACCCCATCGAGGTCAATCCTCACATCGTCGAGGTGATCTCGAAGTCGGATCTCATTCCGGTGATCGCGCCGGTCGGCATGTCGCGGGACGGCGAGACGCTGAATATCAATGCGGACTCGTTCGCTTCCGCGCTCGCGGCGCGCATGAAGGCAAAGCGCCTCTTGCTGCTGACCGACGTCGCAGGCGTGCTCGACAAGGAGAAGAACCTCATTCCCGAACTCACCGTGCCCGAGGCGCGTGACCTCATTCGGGATGGCACGATCAACGGCGGTATGATCCCCAAGATCGAAGGCTGCATCGAAGTCGTCGAGGCGGGTGTCGAGGCCGTGGTCATCATCGACGGACGTGTGCCGCACTGCGTGCTACTGGAGTTGTTTACGGAGCATGGCGTAGGTACGCTCCTTGGTGGTGCAAGGAAACCCAAGAAGCAGGCATGAGCGACGAACCGTCAGAAGAACGTGCGGCAGCCGTAGAAGAAGTGGCACAGAAGATCGTCGCGGCGCGCCACCGCGCTGGCTTCGATGCCACTCAGGCGTGGGTCTTCGACCTCGACAACACGCTCTATCCGGCCGAGTGCAATCTCTTCGCTCAGGTCGATCAGAAGATGGGCGAGTTCATCGCCAACTTCCTCGGTGTGCCGTTTGCGTACGCCCGCCATCTGCAGAAGAGCTACTATCGTCAGTTCGGAACGACGCTCACGGGCCTCATGAAGGTGCACAAGATGCGCCCCGAGGCTTTTCTCGACTACGTGCACGACATCGACCTCGCGGTCGTGCCGGAGCATCCCGAGCTAGCCGAGGCCATCAAGGCACTGCCGGGCCGGCGCCTGATCTTCACGAACGGGACGCGTGCGCACGCCGAGCGCGTTGCGGGCAAGCTCGGTATTCTGCATCTTTTCGAGGACATCTACGACATCGTCGCCTCGGACTATGTTCCGAAGCCGGAGGCGGGACCGTACAACGCTTTCCTCAAGCGTCACGGCGTCGATCCGAAGGCGGCCGCCATGTTCGAGGACATGCCGCACAATCTCGAAGTGCCGCATCAGCTCGGGCTGACGACGGTGCTCGTGCATTCGTCATACGTGGATCATCCCGTGCAGATCGGCATCCGCAATTGGCAGAAGCCGCCCGAGCACGTGCATCACATGACCGAGAACCTCACGGAGTTTCTTGGCGACGTGCTCGACACGATCGCGACGAAGGAACGGTCGTAACTCGCGCTTTCAGCGCGACGGGGCTTTCGCCCCTGGCCCCAATCGGGGAGACCCCGAACCCCCTTCTCTTTATGGACTGGAGTTTGCGGCGAAGGGCATCGTCATAAAAGGCGGGTGGGTCTGGGAGGGTGTCCCTCCCAGTTGGGGTGCGGGGACCTAGTCCCCGCCCGCGAAGCGGCTGGTCTGCGCGAGCGATAGCCGTCTCATGCAGTCCGCCAGCCCCTCCTGCCACGGTGGCAGTGTGATCCCGAAATTCTGCGCGAGCTTGCCGCAGTCGAGGCGCGAGTTCGCAGGTCGGACGGCGGCCGTCGGGTACTCGGTCGTCGTGATCGGCACGACTGGGACGCTATGTCCGCCCTGCGCCGCCGAAAGTCGCATGATTTCCCGCGCAAAGCCGCACCATGTGACCGCGCCAGTACCGGCGGCATGATACGTGCCCCAGGGCGCGCGCTGGGGATCAGCTCTGACCGAGCGCGCGACGCCGAGAATGGCCGCTGCCAGATGCGGTGCGTAGGTCGGGCATCCCCAGCGGTCGTCCACGACGCGCAGTTCGTCATTCTCGCGCGAAAGCTGCATCATGGTCGCCACGAAGTTGCGCCCATAGGGGCTGAAGACCCACGACGTGCGCAGGATGATGTGGCGCTCGACCGACGCACGCACGGCTTGCTCACCGGCGAGCTTGGAGCGCCCATACGCGCTGAGCGGCGCGGCCGCATCGTCCTCGACATAGGGCTCGGTCTTTGTGCCGTCGAAGACGCAATCCGTCGAGATGTGGATGAGCACCGCGCCCCTGCGTGTCGCGGCTTCGGCAAGTCGCCGCGGTCCATCGGCATTGAGCGCCATGGCGGCGCCGGGTTCCTGCTCGGCGCGGTCGACGGCCGTATAGGCAGCGGCGTTCACGATCACGTCGGGATTGAAGTCCGCGAGCGTGCTCAGCACGGAGGACGTGGTCGTCAGATCGAGCGCGGGCCGGCCCACGGCGAAGGCCGTTACGTCGGGCGCCGCTGGTGCCAGCTCGATCATGGCGCGGGCAAGCTGTCCCTGCGCGCCGGCGATCAGGAGGCGCATGGGCTTTCCTCCGCGAGGCTACAGACCAGCGGCGAGTATAGCGTATCGCCCGCCCTTTCCGATCGCGACGAGGGGCAGGAACCAGTGGAAAGGCACGCGCAGTACGCCGGCGATGAATGTGAGCGGGTCA
>JAEYYJ010000237.1 GCA_023430845.1 Pseudomonadota bacterium | reverse complement strand
GCCGTATCCATCACCGTGCGCGTCGTCGGCGTGATGTAGGACATGTTGCCGAACGTGTCGGGCGACATGTCGTGCGGTACGAGACCGAGCGACTGCTTGAAGCCGACGACACCGCAGCAAGCCGCTGGAATGCGTGTCGAGCCGCCAGCATCGGTCGCGATGGCGAGTGGCCCGACGCCCGATGCGATCGCGGCCGCCGCTCCGCCCGACGAACCGCCGCACGTGCGGCTCGCATCATAGGGATTGCATGTGCGGCCGAAGAGCGGCGCCTCGGTGAACGGCATATGCCCGAACTCGGGCGTCGTGGTCTTGCCCATGAGAATGGCGCCGGCCGCCTTCAGCCGCGCAACCGAGACCGCATCGGCTGAAGGAACATTGTCCGCGTAGATGTGCGAGGCGAAGGTCGTGCGCACGCCTTTGGTGTTGACGAGATCCTTCACATGCAGCGGCACGCCATGCAGAGGCCCGAGTTCATCGCCGCGCGCGACGGCCTCGTCCGCTGCCTTTGCGTCACGCAGCGCTTCCTCAGCGCAGATCGTGATGAAGCAGTTGAGTGCGGCCTGCGCCTTTTCAGCGCGCGCGAGCGTGGACTGCATGACCTCGAGCGCAGAGATCTTGCGATCTCTGATCAGGGCGGTGATCTCGGCGGCGCCGAGCCAGGCGACATCATCGGACATCTCGTGTGGGCTTTCCTTGCATGACCGGCGCGGGCCGCGCTCGGGGGATGATCACCTCAAGGGAGGGGCGCCATCAACCCTTTTGAGAGGCAAGCATAATTGGGACGTATTGTCGCTTGCCAGCCTGGATCTTTTGCGTACAACGAGCACAGCGATAAAACCAAGTCCGGTTGTGGACGCGCCACTTTGGTGTCCCGCCCTAAGAACAAGAACAAGCAGACCGCCGGACCCAGCTCACGTTCTCGGGAGGAACGCACTTGAACGCACTTGATAGGGCTGCGTCGCCTGGGCGCGCAGCTTCCACGGACGTTATCGCCGTCGATCATCTTTCCCTCACGTACGGGAAGAAAGACACGGGCGTCCTCGCCCTCTCCGACATCAGCTTCTCGATCGCCAACGGCGAGTTCATTTCGATCGTCGGCCCCTCCGGCTGCGGGAAGTCGACGCTTCTCAAGATCCTCGCGGGCCTGCTGCCGCCGAGCGAAGGTGTAGCAACGCTCAACGGCACGCCGATCACGGGTGCGCGCCGCGATATCGGCGTCGTGTTCCAGACGCCGGTTCTGTTTCCGTGGCGCACGGTGCTCCAGAATGTGCTGCTCCCCGCGGACGTGCAGCGCCTCGACAAGGAGAAGATGCGCAAGCGGGCGATGGATCTCATCCGGCTCGTCGGCTTGGAAGGCTTCGAGAATCGCTATCCGCGCGAGCTTTCAGGCGGCATGCAGCAGCGAGTGGGCATCATCCGCGCACTCATTCATGACCCCGCCATCCTGCTGATGGACGAACCGTTCGGTGCGCTCGACGCAATGACGCGCGAGACCATGAACGTCGAGCTGCAGCGCATCTGGATGGAGAGCGGCAAGACCATTCTCTTCATCACGCACTCGACGTCCGAGGCCGTTTACCTCGCCGACCGCGTGATCGTGATGACGGCACGGCCCGGCAAGATCGGCGATGTCTTCGATGTCGATCTACCTCGGCCGCGGCCACTGGAGATCATGAATACGGAAGCCTTCGGCGCCTACGTGAAGCGCATTCGTGTTGCGCTCAACGCCGATGGAGGGCTGGACTGATGGGCGGCGCAAAGAATTTCTCCCTCCGGCTGTTGCTCATAGCGGCCGTCCTCGGCTTGTGGGAATTCCTGGTGAAGACGACCGGCATCCCCGAGTACATCCTGCCTCCGCCGTCGAGCATCTTCAGGGCGATGTATAACGGCATCATGAGTAACGTTTATCCGCAGCACTTCATGGTGACGCTGACTGAAACGCTGCTCGGGTTCATGGTCGGCACCGCGCTCGCCTTCATGTTGGGCACGATCGTCGCCCTGAGCCGGCGCGTCGAGTATTTCCTCTATCCCTTCATCGTGATGTTCCAGTCCATGCCGAAGGTGGCACTGGCACCGCTGATCGTCGTCTGGTTCGGCCTCGGCCTCACGTCTAAGGTGATCAACGCGGCGCTCGTCGCCTTCTTCCCGTTGATGGTCAACACGATCGCGGGTCTGCGCTCGGCCGAGGAAGACCGCATCAATCTCATGCGCTCGCTGGCTGCCTCGCGCACGCAGATCTTCTTCATGCTGCAACTGCCGAACGCGCTTCCCTACATCTTCGCCGGCCTCGAGATCGCGATGATCTTCGCGCTCATCGGGGCGATCGTCGCCGAGTTCGTCGGCGCCGAACGAGGTCTCGGCATGCTCATCCAGAGCATGAACTTCAACATGGACGTCGCAGGCCAGTTCTCGATCCTGCTCATCCTGTCGATGCTCGGGCTTATTCTGAATGGCATGGTCGCCTACGCACGGCGGCGGCTGGTCTTCTGGGAAGTCAGGAACACGGGCGAAGAAACCGCAAACTCATCACAAAAAGGAGGTTCAGTATGAGGAAACTGCTCGGAATGAGCGTCGGGCTGGCGGCCATCGGCAGCGTGCTCGCGGTAACGGCGGCCGAGGCGCAGACGACTGTGCGCGTCGGCTGGTGCGCACGCACGATCAGCTCGGCCGCTGCGCCATTCGCGATCGCCACCAAAATGGGCTGGTACGAGAAGATGGGCGTGAAGGTCGAGCTCGTGCCGCTGCCGGGCTCGGGTGATTGCGCCAAATTCGTCGCGACAGGCGAGACCATGCTCGCGCTGCCATCCGTCGAGCCCGTCACAGTCATGCGCGGGCAGGGCGCCAAGCTCAAGACGTACTACACAGCCTATCTCGGCAACATCTACGGTCTTGCAGTTCCCGCGGACAGCAAGGTTCAGACCATGGCCGACCTCAAGGGTAAGAAGATCGGCGTGATCGGCATGGCCTCGGCCAGCGCCATCATCGTCCGTGCCCTTGCCAAGGAAGAGGGCATGGACCCCGACAAGGACATCTCTGTCGTCGTCGCAGGCGAAGCCGGCCAGACCGCAGCGCTCGTGCGCAATGGCTCGGTCGATGCGCTCTCGCAGTTCGACACGCAGTACGCACTCGTCGAGAACGCCGGCGTGAAGTTGCGCCGCCTGAAGCATCCCTCGATCGACAAATTCCCCTCGAACGGCTTTATCGCCCTCGAGGACACGCTGGTGAAGAACCGGAAGGAAGCCGTCGCGATCGCGCAGGGCTACGCCATGGGCACGCTGTTCGCGATCAACAATCCCGAAGCCGCCATCCGCATCCTCTGGGATATGTGGCCGCAGACGAAGTCGACGAGCAAGGACGAGGCGACCGCGCTCAAGCACGACATCTCGACACTGAATGCGCGTGCAGCCTCGTGGCGTCTCGAGTCGGTCGGTGCCAAGCAGTGGGGTGAGAACCTTGTCGAGAACTACCAGGCATACTTCGACTGGCTGCTCGCGAACGGCACGATCAAGGAGAAGGCCTCTGCGGCCGACGTCCTCGACAATTCACTGCTCGCCGACATCAACAAGTTCGATAAGGATGCGGTCATCAAGGCCGCCAAGGAGTGGAAGGCGAAGTAACCCGCTTCCGCAGCAGGCATCACTATTGTGGCCGGATACCGCGAGGTGTCCGGCCACATTTCATTTGAACTCGACGATGATGACGTGCGTCGGCGTATTCCCGACATTGGCGCCGATGTGCGTCTGCGCGTCGGAATACAGGACGTCCCCCGCCTTGAACTCTCTCGTGAGTACCTTGCCATCCGGCAGTGTGATCGTGCGCTTGAACGGACCGAGCGCATACAAAACGAAAGCGTTGTGGCGATGCTGGTTGGTCACCTGGCCGGGCTGATCGCGATATTCGAGCACGCGAACGCGATCGTTCTCGAACTTCAGTCGATATTTATCGCCGTCCGTCTGAAGTGGATCCTGAGCCAGCGCCGGCATGGTTGTGAGCGCAAGCAAGCACAGAGCAACCGCACGATACCAGACCATCACAGCCTCCATCGCCACAGAATTCAGCTCGAACTTTAGTGCGAAGCTTCGAGAAACGGTCTCAGTGCGCCATAAGCACAGGGATCGGTGCGTGAGCGAGCAGATGGCTCGTCGCGCCGCCCCAGATCATGTGGCGCAAGCGGCTCTGCGTATAGGCGCCCTTGATGATGAGATCAGCACCAAGCTTCAGCGCCTCTTCCATCAGCGCGTCACCGGGCTTTCGTCCTTCGAGGCCGAGCGTCAGCTCGCGAGCATGAATGCCGTGCCCGGCCAACCAGTCGCAGCACTGCTCGCCCGAGGGTCCGGGAACGGTAATGCCTTCCATGGTCAGAACGACGACCGTCTTGGCGAGCCGGAGCAGCGGCAGCGCATCAGCATTGGTGCGAGCCTGCTCCGTCGAGCGGTTCCAGGAAATCACAATCGTGTCGCCGAACGACTTGGGCGGTGTCGGCGGCGCGATCAGGACCGGGCGGCCGCTCTCGAACAGCACACCTTCGAGGGTGGTCATGCGCGGGCCAGTGGCCTCGGCGGTGGGCCTGCCGAGAATGGTAATGTCATAGACGCGCGAGAGCGAGCCGAGCCCCGCATCGTCGACCGATGCGCCCGCTTTCCAGCGACGTCGCGGCGTCTGTCGGCCGGCAAAGTGGGTGTCGAACGCTTCCCGCGCCTTGGCGACGTAGCTACCGTCATTCCAGTCGGCCGGCGGGAAAGTCACGGCCACGATCGGATCCGGCGCGACGATCTCGACGTGGACGGGGCGTAGCGCGATGCCTTCGACCAGGCTCTCGAACTTGCCCGCAAGCTGATCGGCCGTCGCCAGCACGGACGGCATGCTGTCGCTTTGATCACACGGCACGAGGATGGTTTTCATAGCCCCTCCTTTTCTAGCCAAGGCCCAGAGCGGTTTCCCGCCGCCTCGAGGCCATGCCTTTAGCCCTCTGGGTGTGCTCCCCATAAGCGCGACGGACGAATCAAGGCCCGTTCATCGGGCTTATGATCCGAGACTAACACGATAATTGCAAACATGGGCAGGGGATTGCGTGCGCTGCGGCAGCCGCCGGCAGGGGCGGCTGCCAATAGTGGCTCAGGCGGCGCGCAGGCGGCCCGCGAGGCCGTCAGCTATAAGGCG
>JAEYYJ010000187.1 GCA_023430845.1 Pseudomonadota bacterium | reverse complement strand
CATGGCGAGCGCTTCCAGACCGAAAACGACACCGAGGTTGCGGCGGGTTATCTCTCCTGGCGCATGAAGTCTGGTGACAGCCTGGAGCAAGCGCTCGAACACGCGCTCGATGATCTCGACGGCTTCTATACGTTCGTCGTCGGCACGCGGGACGGTTTCGCGGTGTTGCGCGATCCGATCGCCTGCAAGCCGGCGGTAATGGCGGAGACGGACGCCTGGGTGGCTTTCGGCTCGGAGTTCCGCGCGCTCGCGGCGCTGCCCGGCATCGACGGCGCGCGCATCTGGGAGCCGGCACCGGCTACGGTTTATGCCTGGAGCCGGAGTTGAACAATGCCGTCAGTGCGGATGGGTGTGAAGACAGCGCACGAGGCACCCAACACCAGCCTCGACATGTCCAGCCTGTCGCTGCGACAGGTGAACGAGACGCTGCAGAAAGCTGAAGAGGGCGCCTTCTCCGTCGCAAATCCGCGCGGTGCGCACGCGCTTGCGGCAGGCTTGACGACGCCGATCGATGTCACGGTCGAGGGGCATGTCGGCTACTACTGCGGCGGAATGAACCAGCAGGCTAACATCACGATCAACGGCAATGCCGGCACGGGCGTCGCCGAGAATATGATGTCGGGCCGCGTGCATGTGAAAGGCGATGCTTCGCAGTCGGCAGGCGCGACCGGCTGCGGCGGTCTTCTCGTGATCGACGGCAATGCCTCGGCGCGGTTGGGCATCTCGCTGCGCGGGCTCGATATCGTCGTGAAAGGCTCGATCGGCCATATGGCCGCATTCATGGCGCAGGCGGGGAATATCGTTGTGCTCGGCGATGCTGGCGACGCGCTCGGCGATAGCATCTATGAGGCGCGCCTGTTTGTACGCGGCAAAGTCAAGAGCCTCGGCACGGACTGTACGGCCAAGAAAATGCGCGAGGAGCACCGCACGCTGCTGCGTGGTCTGCTCGATGCTGCCGGCATCGGTCCCGAGGTCGATGTCGCCGAGTTCACGCGCTACGGCTCCGCGCGCACGCTCTATCACTTCCACATCGACAATCTGGGATCCTACTGATGGCCGACGACGACCGTTGGATCCACACGCCGCCACGCGAGTCCGCGACATTCGACCGTGCGACTATCGCGGAAATTCACCGCGCCGCTGCGACGGGTATCTATGACATTCGTGGCTTCGGCGCGAAGCGGAAACTGCCGCACTTCGATGATCTGCTGTTTCTCGGCGCCTCGATCAGCCGCTATCCGCTCGAAGGATATCGCGAGAAGTGCGGCACGAACGTCGTGCTCGGCGCGCGCTTCGCGAAGAAGCCCATCGAGCTCAAGATTCCGGTCACGATCGCAGGCATGAGCTTCGGTTCGCTCTCCGGACCGGCCAAGGAGGCGCTGGGGCGCGGCGCGTCTGCTGTCGGCACGTCGACGACGACCGGCGATGGCGGCATGACGGAAGAAGAGCGCGCGGCGTCGAGCCTGCTCGTCTATCAGTATCTTCCCTCGCGCTATGGCATGGAGCCCGATCAGATCCGGCGCGCCGATGCCATCGAGATCGTGATCGGTCAGGGCGCGAAGCCTGGTGGCGGCGGAATGCTACTCGGGCAGAAGATTTCCGATCGCGTCGCGGCCATGCGCACGCTGCCGGCGGGCATCGATCAGCGCTCCGCCTGCCGTCATCCCGACTGGACCGGGCCTGACGATCTCGAGATCAAGATTCTAGAATTGCGCGAGATCACCGGCTGGGAGAAACCGATCTACGTCAAGGTCGGCGCGGCGCGGCCGTACTACGACACGGCGCTCGCGGTGAAGGCCGGCGCCGACGTTGTGGTGCTCGACGGCATGCAGGGCGGTACGGCGGCGACGCAGGACGTGTTTATCGAGCATTGCGGACTGCCGACGCTCGCGGCGATCCGCCCGGCTGTAAAGGCCCTGACCGAGCTCGACATGCATCGCAAGGTGCAGCTCATCGTGTCCGGCGGCATTCGCTCGGGCGCGGATGTCGCCAAAGCGCTGGCACTCGGCGCGGACGCGGTCTCGATCGGCACGGCGGCGCTCATTGCGCTCGGCGATAATCATCCGCGCTGGGAAGCGGAATATCGCAAGCTCGGCACGACGGCCGGCCGCTACGACGACTGGCACGAGGGGCGCGATCCGGCGGGCATCACGACGCAGGATCCGGAGCTGACCAAGCGTCTCGATCCGGTTGCGGCGGGCAAGCGACTTGCGAACTACCTCTCGGTGCTGACGCTTGAATGCCAGACGATCGCGCGCGCGAACGGCAAGAGCCACGTGCACAATCTCGAACCTGAGGATCTTGTCGCGCTGACGGTGGAAGCCGCGGCCATGGCCGGCGTGCCGCTCGCTGGAACGAACTGGATTCCTGGACAAGGCGTTAGAGACTAACCACGAAGCATCCAAACTTGGGAGTAAATACGATGAAAGAACCAACTAAAGTGAGCGCCAAGATCAGCGCCGGCGGACAGCCGAGCGAAGAGGATATCGCGGCGCTCAAGGCCGCTGGCGTGAAGAAGATCATCAATCTGCGTCGTCCCGGCGAGCAGAACCAGCCGCTCGATCCCGATGCCGAAGGCGCTGTCGTGCGCGCGGCCGGGCTCGAGTATCTGCACGTTCCGGTCGATCCGAAGAACCTTGATCCTTCCTCGGCCGCCGCCGTGACCAAGGCCATCGAGGATACGGATGGCGCGGTCTACGTGCACTGCGCTGCCGGCGGTCGCGCCGTCACGCACGCACTGCTCGCCGATGGCAAGGACAAGTCGGCAGACGCGGTGTTCAAGAAGGCCGAGGAGATCGGCGCGCCCGTCACGGATGAAGGATTCAAGGCCTTCGTGCAGAAGGTTGCAGACGGGAAGTAGAGACACACAACACCGTCAACGTCGGAGGCGCGCATCGCATGTCCTTGTCAGAGTACGCGGAGATAAAGGGGGTCAAGTACTTCTTGATCTCGTTCGTGGATCTCTTCGGCACGATGCGCGCCAAGATCGTCCCGGCGACTGCGATCGACAGCGTGGCGAAGTCCGGCGCCGGTTTTGCCGGTTTCGCCGCTTGGTTCGATATGACCCCGGCGCATCCCGATGTGCTCGTGTCGCCGGATCCAGAGACTGTCATCCAGCTTCCCTGGAAGCCGGAGGTCGCATGGGTGACAGGCGATCTCTTGATGGACGGCCTGCCCGTCGAGCAGAATCCGCGTCAGGTGCTGAAGCGTGTCATTGCGGAAGGGGCGCGTGACGGCGTGGAAATGAAGACGGGAGTCGAGTGCGAGTACTTCCTGATCTCGCCCGACGGCACATCGATCTCCGATGCGGCCGACTTCCAGGCCAAGCCCTGCTACGACCAGCAGGCACTTATGCGGCGCTACGATGTGATCAAGGAGATTTGCGACTCCATGATCACGCTCGGCTGGGGCCCGTATCAGAACGATCACGAGGACGCGAACGGCCAGTTCGAGATGAATTGGGAATACGACGATTGCTTGCGAACTGCCGACAAGCACGCCTTCTTCAAGTTCATGGTGAAGTCGATCGCGGAGAAGCACGGATTGCGCGCGACGTTCATGCCTAAGCCTTTCGCGAATCTCACGGGCAACGGCTGTCACGCGCACGTCTCACTCTGGTCGACGACCACGGGCAAGTGCGTATTCGAGGATGCTGCGGGCGAGCTCGGTCTTTCGCAGACGGCTTATCATTTTATCGGCGGGCTTCTGCATTCGGCCGGGGCTCTGGCAGCGATCACCAACCCGACAGTAAACTCCTACAAGCGGATCAATGCGCCGCCGACCACATCAGGCGCGACTTGGTCGCCGAGCTCGATCTCCTATGCGGGCAACAATCGCACTCACATGATCCGTATTCCGGATGCGGGGCGCTTCGAGATACGTCTCGCGGACGGTGCGGCGAATCCCTATCTTTTGCAGGCGGCGATCCTGGCGGCGGGTCTCGACGGCGTGCGCAACAAGCGCGACCCTGGCAAGCGCCTCGATATCAATATGTATACCGAGGGGCACACGGTGAAGGACGTGAAGAAGTTGCCGCTCAACCTTCTCGATGCGCTGCGCAGTTTCGAGACGAGCGACATGCTGAAGGCGGCGTGGGGTGAGACGACGGTCGCGTCGTACGCTAAATTGCGCCACGCCGATTGGAACGACTACGCGCGCCATCTCACGGATTGGGAGCGCCAGACGACGCTTGACTGCTGATGGCGCCCCGTAGATCGCACTCAGAACATGTTGAGTGCGAGGCGGGCCTCATCGGACATGCGGCTCTGGTCCCACGGCGGATCGAAAGTCAGGTTCACCGTGACCTGGCCCACGCCATCGACACTGGCGATGGCGTTCTCCACCCAAATGGGCATCTCGCCGGCGACCGGGCAACCGGGCGCGGTCAGTGTCATGTCGACGCCGATATTGCGATCATCGTCGATGTCGATCTTGTAGATCAGGCCGAGTTCGTAGATGTCAGCGGGAATCTCGGGATCGTAAACCGTCTTGAGAGCCGCGACTATGTCGGCGGTCATTTGCTCGAGCTGCTCCGCCGAGAGTTTCGAGCCTTCGACGGGCGTGCCGCCCTCGGCGACCGATGGCACAGCGGTTCGGGCCGGTGCTTCGGACGCATCCGCGCCGACGGTCAAGGTATCGCGCTCCACTGGCTTTCCATCCATGGGGCTCACTCCATTA
Source organism: Pseudomonadota bacterium (assembly GCA_023430845.1). Classification (GTDB taxonomy): domain Bacteria; phylum Pseudomonadota; class Alphaproteobacteria; order Rhizobiales; family Hyphomicrobiaceae. Next base: position 525 of record JAEYYJ010000187.1, on the reverse strand, counting down.
CGCGAAGAAATCGTGCGCTTTGATGAGCGCCTCGATGAGGGCGTCCACTTCGGCGCGCGTATTGTACATGGCGAACGATGCGCGGCACGTCGCAGAAACGCCGAGGCGGTCCATGAGCGGTTGCGCACAGTGATGGCCCGCGCGCACGGCGACGCCCGAACGATCGATGATCGTCGAGATGTCGTGCGGGTGCATACCGTCGATGTTGAACGCGACGATGGCGCCCTTGCCGGGTGCGCGGCCATAGATTTTCAGCCAGTTCAACTCGGCGAGGCGCTGATGGGCATAGCCGCGCAGGTCCGCCTCGTGTGCAGCGATGTTCTCGCGCCCGATCTGCATCATGTAGCTGAGTGCCGCGCCGAGCCCGATGGCTTGCACAATGGGTGGCGTACCAGCCTCGAACTTGTGGGGCGTGACGCCGTACGTGACGTTGTCGGTGGTGACAGTCTCGATCATCTCACCACCGCCGAGGAAGGGCGGCATGGCATCGAGGTGCTTCTTCTTGGCGTAGAGCACGCCGATGCC
>JAEYYJ010000157.1 GCA_023430845.1 Pseudomonadota bacterium | reverse complement strand
TGCTCTTGGCCGCCGTCTCGCTGTCGCGGATGGCGATGAAGGCGCGCCCGGTTGGCGAACGCATGAGATTGAGCGTTCCGATGATCACCAGCACCAGGATTGCGAGGCACAGGAAGTAGAAGCTGTTACTGTCGCGCGCGACGGTCTGGCCGAAGAACTCGACGGCGCGCACGCGCATACCCTCGTTGCCGTGCGTGACGCTTTCCCAGCGCGCGAGGATCTCCTCGACAATGAAGGCGAACGAGATCGTTGCGATCAGCAGATAGATGCCGTGCAGCCGCAATGCCGGAATGCCGACGATGGCGCCGACCACGCCGGTAATTATACCGGCCGCGGGGAAATAGACCTCGAAGGGATATCCGTGCGACTGCAGATAGCCGGCGGTATAGGCGCCAATGGCGAGGAAGGCGGCATGGCCGATCGAACCTTGCCCGGTGAAGCCGACCAGGACCATCAGCGCGACACCGACGATCGCATAGATGAAGACGAAGACGAGCTGGCTCTGCAGGTAGCTGCCGATGAAGTAGGGCGCTGCGGCCAGCACCACAAACAGCAGGCCATAGGACCACCATGCTCCGCTGTGCTGAAGGAGCTTGATGTCCTGCTCGTAGTCGGTCTTGAAGATGAACCGCATGGGGCGTTGCTCCTCAGACTTTTTTACGCCCGAGCGCACCGAAGAGCCCTTCGGGCCTCAGCAGCAGCACCAGCAGCAGGATGATGTAGGGCGCGACGTCCTTCCAGCCCTGGGGCAGATAGAAGCCCGCCATGGTCTCGACGACGCCGATGATGAGACCGCCGACGAGCGCGCCCGGAATGGAGCCGAAGCCGCCGAGCACGGCCGCCGGAAAGGCCTTGAGGCCGAGTGCCAGACCGACATTGGAATGCACGAACGTGATCGGCGCCAGCAGCACGCCGGCGACGCCTGCCACCATCGCGCTGATCGCCCACACCAACGATACGACCCGCTTGACGGGAATGCCCATGTAGTACGCCGCGAGCATGTTCTCCGACGTCGCGCGCATGGCCGTGCCGAGGCGCGTGCGGTTGAAGAACAGGTAGAGCACCGCGATCAGGATGACCGTGACGACGATCACCGAGAGCTTGTCATAGGCGAGCACGAGGTCGCCGATCTTGAGCACGCCTTCGGAGAAGGGCGCCTCGATCTTGAGGTCGTCCGTGCCCCAGATCATGCCGGCGAGCGAGCGCAGCAGAAAGCCGAGCCCGATCGTGACCATGATGACCGAGAAAAGCGGAAAGCCGAGGATCGGGCGGACTACGAACCGCTCGATGGTCATGCCGACGAGCCCCATGGTCAGCACGGCCAGGAGGAAGCCGAGCCAATAGTTGAGGCCGACGATGGTGATGTAGGTGTAGGCGACGAAACCGCCGAGCATCATCAGATCGCCCTGGGCGAAGTTGATGACCTCAGTCGCCTTGTAGATCAGAACGAATCCGAGTGCGATCAGCCCGTAGATACAGCCCAACGCAAGACCGCTCACGAGCTGCTGAAGAAAATCCAGCATGCCGTCGCTTCCTCCCTCACACCCGTCGTCAGCGGCTCTAGGACGGCCGCCTTTTACCCGTCGGATGTCAGCGCACCGATCATTGCGGAAGCTTTCAATTCCTGTCAACGCGCTCCATGGGCGATTTCCGTGTTGGCCCAAGCCGGGAAGTGCCGTTGCGTCTGCGGCCTCGGCGCGCTAGAGCAATTCCAGTCAACGGGCGGGGGCCGCGGCTTCCGTGGGGCAAATTGGAACTGAATGATGATCGATCACGCCACGCAGCGCCTCAACATGGTCGAATCCCAAGTCCGCCCCAGCGACGTGACGGACCGGCGGATCACCCGCGCCATGCGCGAGATCCCACGGGAGGCCTTCGTGCCCGGGCCGCTGAAATCGATCGCCTACGCCGATGAACCTCTGAAGATCTCGGATGCCGCGCACAACCAGCGCTATATCCTCGCGCCGCGCCTACTCGCGAAGCTCGTCCAGCTCCTCGAGATCGAGCCCGATGGGATGGTGCTGGATGTAGGGCCGGCCACGGGCTATTCGACCGCCCTGCTGGCGCACCTGGGTCAGGCCGTCGTCGCCCTCGAGGAGGACGCCCGCCTCGCCGAGCGGACGCAGGAAGTCCTGGCCAACCTGGGCGTTGACAATGCCGTCGTCATTACGGGGAGCATGTCGGCAGGCGCCGCCGACGAGGGCCCCTATGACGCCATCCTGATCAATGGCGCGGTCGTCGACGTGCCGACAGCCCTGCTCGATCAGCTCAAGGATGGCGGGCGTTGCGTGGCGGTCAGCATCGACAATGGCGTTGGCCGCGCAACGGTCTGGCGTCGCCATGGCATGAACTTCGACCGGCGGCCGGCTTTCGATGCCAGCGCGCCCTATCTGCCGGGCTTTGAACCCGCGGCCGGTTTCGTCTTCTGATGAAGCGTATTCCCCGCGGGCATCGCGGGCCCTTTTCGGCCTAGGGCCGACTTGCCGGCATGACCGGGGCGGCGACCGGCGCCGGGCGATGCAGTGCTTCGTCCCGATGATCGAGTTTGATGGACGGCGCAGACCACGGCCCGCTCAAGACCAGCACATCGCTCACTAGAGGCCGTAATACCGGGTCCGTCGTTCCAAACGAGAGCGCGAAGTCCATCGCCTGCGCCGTAAGGTCGATGCTGCCTTCCCCGGAGAACGTGTTCGTTCCCGATTTCGCATGAAGGATCGAGGCCTGCACGACGCCCTGCTGCACATCGAGCCGCAAACCGAGACTGTCGAGCCCCGTGGTCGATGTGCCGGCGGCCTGCCAGCCGCGCACGTCGCCCCGTTTTGCTGCCTGCGCCAGCGTCTTGAGGTCCAGGCCCACGCGCGCGCCGGCCCGCATATCGATCTGCGCCTTGCCGCCAAGGTTCGCGACCAGCTCTTGCGAGGTGTCGCCCGTCGTCGTGAGGCTCATCGCAATATCGGCCCGCCCCTGGAGAGGATTGCGGCCGAGCGTACGCTGCAGCAGGCGCCCCGCCTCGACGCCCTCCAGCTTGCCGTTGATGCCATAGCGCGGATCACTGCTGGCACGCTCGACGACCACCTGGCCTTTGAATACCCCCTCCTCGATCGCGAGCTCCGCCACATCGGCGAGCAGCTTGCCATTCTTCAGCGTGACCGCGACGGCGCCCTGCCCCGCCTCGATGCCCGGAATGACGAGAGCATCCGAGGAGATGCGCAGATCCGCGTCCACATTATCCAGCAGCGAGGCAATGGCCGGCGGCCGCGTCGCGGCAAAGATCGGCGCCAGCAATGTGCGCTCGACCATGGTCGAGGCGATGTAGGGTTTCAGATTGAGCTGCTTGAAAGCGAGCGTGCCTTCGACGGCCGTGCGACTGCCCGTCCGCGTCACGCTGATCGCGCCCACGCCTTCGTTGCCGTCCAACGTCAGCGTGGATTGCGAGAATGCCATGACGCCGCCGGTCCAGTCGAGGGCACCGCGCAGCCTCATGGCTTCGAGGTTGCCGGCACGCGGCGCTCCGATCCCGAGCCAGAGCGCGATCTCCCTGAGACGGGGGCTGCTGACGTCGACGGCGCCGTTGAGGCGCAGGCCCTTGGCCTCGCCGAGCACGCCGTCGAACCGCGCCTCGAACAGAGCGCCGCTCAATGTTGCTTGAATGGGCCAGCGATAGTCAGCTCCATCGGCTGCCCGGCGCGCAATCGTCGCGGATAGACTGAGGCGCTGCCCGAGATAGGTGAGCTGGCCGGATACGGTTGCCGAAGCCCGCCGATGAGGCGTGATCTGCATTTCGACGTCGGTGATAAGCTCCGGGTCGGCGTCCCCCGTCATCACCTTGATCAATCCGCCACGGATGATCAGGCTCTGGACGTCCAGCGATGCAATGCGCGCCAGGAGCGGCTCGAGCGCGGCCACCACATCGCCCTGACGCGGCGTACCATTGGAGGCAATCTCGACGGATATGGTTGGCCCATCGAGAACCAGGCGGCGGGATCGCTCGACGCCCTTCAGGCCATCGTCCTCGACCTTGGCATCGGCGCTGTGAATAGCGGCACTCTCGAGCACGAGGCGCGGCCTGGCCAGAAGCTGAACCGGCTCGGAAATCACATAGCCGGCGCGCGGCGCGGCGTGGAGGCGGAACGGCGCGAGCATATCGCCTGGGGCGTGCATCCAGGAAAAGCCGCCATACCCGAGCGCCGCGACCAGTGCCGTGCCGCCCAGCGCTATGGCCAGCCCGCTCTTTCCCCTCGCCCGGCTAGCCGATTTCGTCACTGTGGACAGTATCCCATCGCCCGCAAGCCACCGCCCGGCACTGGCGCGAAATGCGCCAGCCTGGAGCACCAATGATCCGCTCCCGCTTGCCCCCGTCTGCATGATCGCGAGGGCGCTGCCGGCATGTGGCCTCTCCGAACCGTCTTAGCGGTGCCCTCGGAATGCGGCAAGCTCGGACACGATTGTGGCCAGGGCGCGTCAGCCAACCACTTGTCGAACAATAACCTTCAGGCTAGGCCTCATAAAGATTGAGGCTAAGGAGCGAAATCATGTCGCAACCGCTGTGGCAGCCGGGCGAGACCGCGATCCGGAGTACCAACCTCGCGCGTTTTATGACCGATGCCGAAGCATCTTGCGGACAACGGCTCACGAACTACGAGGACCTCCAAGCATTCTCGCTCGCCGATCCGGGAGCCTTCTGGCGGCTCGTCTGGGACCGCTGTGGCATCAAGGGCGATCCCGGGCCAGCGCCCTATCTCATCGATGGGGATAAAATGCCGGGTGCCCGCTTTTTCCCCAAGGGCACACTCAATTTCGCGGAGAACCTGCTCGCGGGCGCGGATCGGGCGACCGGGGATGCCCTCGTGTTCCACGGCGAGGACAAGGTGAGCCGGCGCATGAGCTGGGCCGAGCTCAGCCAGCAAACGGCCCAGCTTCAAGGCCTCCTACGCCGCGCCGGCATTGAGGCCGGGGACCGGGTCGCGGCCATGCTGCCCAACGTGCCCGAGGCCATTATCGGTATGCTGGGCGCCAGCTCTCTCGGCGCCATCTGCTCGTCATGCTCGCCGGATTTCGGCGTGCAGGGCGTGCTCGACCGCTTCGGCCAGATCGAGCCCCGCATCCTCATCACGTGCGACGGCTACTGGTACGCCGGCAAGCAGATCGACGTCGCCGAGAAGGTTGCCGAAATCGCGAAGAAGCTGCCGAGCGTCGAGCAGATCATTATCGTCTCCTATCTCGGCAAGGCCGATGCGCTCGTGCAGAGCCTCGAGACGGCCGGTCAGAATGCAGCGACATGGGACAGCGCCGTTGTCGGCGGGCCCGTCGAGTCAATGACGTTCGAGCCCTTCCCGTTCAGCCACCCGCTCTACATTCTGTTCTCGTCCGGCACGACCGGCGTGCCGAAGTGCATTGTGCACTCGGCCGGCGGCACGCTCATCAAGCACCTGAGCGAGCAACAGCTCATGTGCGACTTCCGTCCCGGCGATCGCGTGATGTACTTCACCACGCTCGGTTGGATGATGTGGAATTGGCTCGTCTCGGGCCTCGCAAGCGGCGTCACGCTGCTGCTGTACGACGGATCACCCTTCCATCCCTCGGCTTCGGTGCTCTGGGACTACGCCCAGGATGAGCGCTGCACGCACTTCGGCACTTCCGCGAAATACATCGATGCGCTGAAGAAAGCCGACGCGCGCCCGATGGACACGCATGATCTCTCGGCGCTGCGCGTCATTCTCTCGACGGGTTCCGTGCTGGTGCCTGAGAGCTTCGACTACGTCTACGACGCCATAAAGAAGGACGTGCATCTTGGCTCCATGTCCGGCGGTACGGATATCGTCGGCTGTTTCGTCGGCGGCATTCCAGGCAAACCCGTGTGGCGCGGCGAGATCCAAGGCCCGCAGATCGGCATGGGCGTCGCCGTCGTCGACGAGCTCGGCAATGTGCTGCCCAAAGGCAAGGGCGAGCTCGTGTGCACCGTGCCTTTTCCGTCCATGCCTGTGGGCTTCTGGAATGATCCGGACGGCAAGAAGTATCGCGCCGCCTACTTCGACCGCTTTCCCGGCCT
>JAEYYJ010000005.1 GCA_023430845.1 Pseudomonadota bacterium | reverse complement strand
ACACGACGAACATCGGGAAGAGGACCAGCCAGTTCCAATCGAGGAACGAACTCGGCAGCCCGAGGCTCGTGCCGATGCCGGTCGTCTGCGACATCACGATCGCGCTCATGTTGAGCGAGCCGACGAGGAGCAGCACCGTGATGATCACGAAGCCGATAGAGACCTCGTAGGAGACCATCTGCGCCGCCGAGCGCAGTGCGCCCAGGAACGGGTACTTGGAGTTCGACGCCCAGCCACCCATGAGAATGCCGTATACGCCGAGCGACGAGATCGCGAGCAGATAGAGAATGCCGACATTGAGGTCGGAGATCACCATGCCGTTGCCGACGGGGATAACGGCCCAGGCCGCCAGCGCGAGCACGGTCGTGACCAGCGGCGCGAGAAGAAACACGCCCTTGTCCGCGCCTGCCGGAATGACCGGCTCCTTCAGCACGAACTTCAGGAGATCCGCGAAGGATTGCAGCAGACCGAATGGGCCGACGACATTGGGGCCGCGGCGAAGCTGCACCGCCGCCCAGACCTTGCGGTCCATGAGCAGCAGGAAGGCGATGATGACCAGCAGCGAAACCATCAGCAGCAGACTCGCGCCGACTGTCAGCGCAAGCCAGAGCGCGTAGTCCCACCAGGTTTCAAAGGTTGTCGGAAACATGCGTGCTGGCCTGCCTCACTCCGCTGCCGCGCGTATACGGCCGCTACCCGCCTTGATGATCGAGAGTTCCGCCATGACCGTCGAGGCGCGCGCGATCGGGTTGGTCATGTAGAAGTCGCGTATGGGCGCGACGAAAGGCGTATCGTCGAACTTCGCCGAACGCTCGGCCAGACGATCCACGCCGGCCGGTCCGGACGGCTTGACCACGTCGAGCGCCGCCAGCGTCGGCGCGGCCTTGAACATGAGCGCACGGAGCTGACGCACATCGTCGAAGGGAAGCTTCGCACCCGTGAGCGCGGAGAGCTGGCGCAGGATCGTCCAATCCTCGCGCGCATCGCCCGGCGCGAAGGCGGCCTTGGCCGTCATCTGCGCGCGCCCTTCGAGATTGACGTAGATGGCGTCCTTCTCGGTGTAGGCCGCGCCAGGAAGAATGACATCGGCGCGATGGGCGCCCGCGTCACCGTGGCTGCCCTGATAGATCACGAACGCCTTACCGAGGCGGTTCATGTCGATCTCGTCGGCACCGAGCAGATAGAGCACATCAAGGCGGCCTTCGTTGGCCGCAGTCATCATGCCGGCGACGTCCAGCCCGCCCTTGCTCGGCACGAAACCGAGGTCCAGGGCACCGACGCGCGCAGCCGCTGTGTGCAGTACGTTGAACGCATTCCAGCCCGCATTCTTGCCGGCGGTCGCTTCACGCGCGATCCGCGCCGCGAGAGCTAGGATCGCGGCGCCATCCGGACGCGACGCAGCGCCCATGCCGACGATCACCAGCGGATGCTGCGCCTGGCGAAGCACGCCCGAGAAGGCATTCTTACCCTCGGCGATTTCCAGAAGCGTATCTGGCCCCGAGCCCAGATGGTCAGCGCCGTAGGTCAGGTCGGCAGTTTCGCCCACGAGGCCGATGCTGACACCGCCCTGGCGCCAGCGCTTGCGGATGCGCCCGTTGAGAACAGCCGATTCTAGGCGTGGGTTCGTGCCGATCAGCAGGATCGCGTCCGCCTGCTCGATACCCTCGACCGTGGAATTGAAGAGATAGCTCGCGCGGCCGAGCGCCGGATCGAGCTTGGCGCCGTCCTGACGACAGTCGATGTTGGTGACACCGCGCGCATCGAGCAGCGACTTCAGCGCGAACATTTCCTCCGCGCCACAGAGATCGCCGGCGATGGCGCCGATCCGCTCCGGCGCCGTGCCTGCGAGCTTCTTCGCCACGACATCGAGCGCTTCGGCCCAGGTTGCGGGCTCAAGGCGGCCATTGCGGCGCACGTAGGGCTGATCGAGACGCTGCGTCCGGAGGCCATCAGCGACGTGGCGTGTCTTGTCGGAGATCCACTCCTCGTTCACCGCGTCGTTGTTCCGCGGCAGGATGCGCATCACCTCGCGGCCGCGGGTATCGACGCGAATGGCGGCGCCGAGCGCGTCCATGACGTCGATCGACTCGGTCTTGCGCATCTCCCAGGGCCGCGCATTGAAGGCCCAGGGGCGGTGCGTCAGCGCGCCGACGGGACAGAGGTCCACGACATTCGCGGAGAGCTCCGACATCATCCCCTGCTCGAGGTATGTCGTGATCTCCATATCCTCGCCGCGACCGATGGCGCCCAACTCCTCGACCCCCGCGATCTCGGTCATGAAGCGCACGCAGCGCGTACACTGAATACATCGCGTCATCATCGTTTTGATGAGCGGGCCGAGGTACTTCTCGTCGACAGCGCGCTTGTTCTCGACATAGCGCGTGCCGCCCTTGCCGAAGGCCATGGCCTGATCCTGCAGATCGCACTCGCCGCCCTGATCGCAGATCGGGCAATCCAGCGGGTGGTTGATCAGAAGGAATTCCATCACACCCTCGCGCGCCTTTTTGACCATGGGCGAGCGGGTATTGATGACCTTGGGCGTGCCGTCGCGGTTCGGCGGCAGGTCGTTGACGCCGAGCGCGCACGACGCCTGCGGCTTCGGCATGCCCGCGACCTCGACGAGGCACATGCGGCAGTTACCGGCAATGGACAGGCGCTCGTGATAGCAGAAGCGCGGAATCTCAATCCCTGCCTGCTCACATGCCTGGAGAAGAGTGATCCCGTCCTCGACCTCGATCTCGGTGCCGTCGATGATCAGCTTCTTGGGCATTCGCGTCCCGTTTCTGCGCGAGGAATCAGGCGGGGCGTGCGGCGCGCCACACGTTCGCCGCACTCTTTAGCGTGCTGCGCCGCACGATGCTAGGCCTGTTGTGCCGCAGCCCGCATGTTCCGCGCGAATAGCGGGAGGTGTTGACAGCACCTCTCGAAACGAGGCCTACGCCGCGTCGACGATGGGATTGGCCAGAATACCGATTCCTTCCACCTCAACCTCGACCTTGTCCCCAGCCTTCATCCATGCCGGCGGCTTGCGCGCATGGGCCACGCCCGAGGGCGTCCCGGTGGCGATGAGGTCGCCCGGCTCGAGGGTCATGAACTCGGACAGGATCGCCACGATCTTCGCCGTCGAGAAGATCATGTCGGACGTGTTGCTGTCCTGCATGGTCTCCCCGTTGACGCGGGTGCGGATGCGCAATCCCGACGCGCCCGGTGGCAATTCATCGGCTGTGACGACTACCGGCCCGAGCGGGCCCGTCCCGTCGAAGTTCTTGCCGGGCGTCCATTGTGCGCCTTTGCGCTGGAAATCGCGCACGGACACATCATTGAACATCGTATATCCAAATACGTGATCGAGCGCCTTGCTCTCCGGAATGTGTCGGCCGCCCTTGCCGATGACGATCGTCAGCTCACACTCGTAGTCGAGCTGGACGGATTCCTTCGGCCGGATGACCGGCTCGCCGGCCGCCACGAGCGAGGAGTGAAAGCGCGGGAACAGCGCCGGGTAGGTCGGCGTGGCGTGGCCGCCTTCGGCAGCATGCAGCGCATAGTTGAGGCCAATGCAAAGGAACTTGCCCGGACGCGCGATCGGGAGCGCCGGCTTGACCGAGGCGAGCGCCTGCTTGGTGCCCTTGGCTGCGGCGGCCTTGACGGCTTCGAGGGCAGCGGGGCCGCCGGCAATGACGTCATAGAGATTTCCGCCGCCGGATCCGACCTCGATGACGCTGTCGCCCTCGACAACGCCGAGCGCTGCACCGCTTCCCTTTTTGAACATCATCAGCTTCATGGCTTTACTCCCTCGTGCTTTGTCTTCGGCTTTCGGCCTTATCGTGCGGTCTCATCGGCTCGGATATCGGCGATCGTCCGCTCGCGCAGCTTCAGCCACCACCCGTACTGCACCGTCCAATCGTCGAGAGCGTCCTTCATCTGCCGGCCGAGCGCGATCTCCGCCATCTGTGGCCAGCAGGGATTGACCAGCGCCTCGCGCGCAATCGCGATCAGGTCGGCCTGCTCATTCTGTAGGATTTCCTCCGCGTGGGCCGGCTCGACGATCAAACCGACCGCCATGGACATGATGCCGGCCTCGCGGCGCACACGCTCGGCATAGGGCACCTGGAAACCCCACGTGCGCTTCACGCGCGCCGCTGTCGCCGAGCCGACCAGCCCGCCCGACGAGCAGTCGATCAGATCGACGCCGCGCGCCTTGAGGGCTTTGGCGTAGGCGACCGTATCGTCCATCGTCCAGCCGCCCTCCATGCCGTCGACGGCGGAAACGCGGAGGAACAGCGGCATGCCTTTGGGAATGACCTTTCTGATGGCTTCCGCGATCTCGAGTGGAAAGCGTGTGCGGCCCTCGAAGTCGCCGCCATAGGCATCATTTCGCTTGTTCGACAAGGGCGAGAGGAACTGGTGCACGAGATAACCGTGCGCGTTATGGATCTCGATCATCTCGAAACCGGCGCCGACCGCGCGTTCGGCGGCAGCGGCCCAGTCCTTCACGAGCTGGCCGATATCGGCAACGCTCAGCGCCTGCGGAACGACATAGCCCGGCGCCATGGCCTCGGCGACCGCCGAAACGATCGGCCACTGCTTCTCGCCGCGCGCAAAGTCTTCTGCATTCAGCGGGCCGTTGCCGAACCAGGGCCGCTGCATCGCCCCCTTGCGGCCTGCGTGCGCGAGCTGGATGGCGGGGACCGTCCCCTGCTGCTTCATGAACGCGGCAATGCGCGCGAGGGCCTTGGCCTGTTCGTCCGACCAGATGCCGACATCGCCATTCGTGATGCGCCCCTGGGCCGTGACGGCCGTGGCCTCCACCATGACGCACCCCGCGCCGCCGAGAGCAAAGCGGCCGAGATGCGCGAGGTGCCAGTCCTGCACGATGCCATCGATTGCGGAATAGGTCGCCATTGGCGCGATGACGACGCGGTTCTTGAATGTCACGTCGCGGATCGCGAGTGGCGTGAACAAACGGGGTTTGGTCATGAGGGCCTTCGGTCCGTACAGGTTTGCAGCAACAGACACGGTCAATAAGCGAGCCCGCAGGCCGCCCCTGTCAAGACCGAAAGCTGCTCGGCTGATGCCGGCGAACTGCAGATGCCGGGCGGCTCACGCGCGCATTATTGCCTGCTGATCGTCGCGCTGCTCGCCGCACTCGGACGAGCTTCCGAAAGGCGGAGCACTTCGCGATTGGCCGTCACCTTCTGTCCGGGGCGCGCGCGCTGCAGTCCGCTCGTAACAACCCAGTCCTGCGCTCCGACGCCGCTGCGGATCACGCGGAGCCCCTGATAGAGCGGCCCAAGCCGAATATTGCGGCGCGAAACCGTGCCGTCCTCCGCAACGATGAGCACGAACTTGTTGGCTTGATCAGTACCGATGGCCGCATCGGGCAGCAGAACGGTGGACGCCCTTGGCGAGCCCGCAAGCCGGACGCGGGCGAACATGCCCGGCGAGAACATCTGGTCTTCATTGGCCAGGATGGCGCGCGCGCGCATCGTTGCCGTGCCGGGATCCAGACGATTGTCGACGAAGTCCAGCTTGCCGCGATGGGCGAATGCCGTCTCGTCAGGCAGGGAGACATGCACCTCGGCGCCGCCGTTGTCGTTGCCCGCGAGCGCGCCACGTTCGGCAAGCCGTTTGTACTTGATGTAGTTGTTCTCGCTGATGTCGAAATAGATGTGGATCGGATCCTGCGTCACGATCAACGTCAGCAGTGTCGCGTTGGCAGCGCCGCCTGCCGAAATCCAGCTACCGAGACTGACGCTGGCACGACTGATGCGGCCATCGATCGGCGCCGTGATCCGCGTGAAGGCAAGCTCGAGCTCGGCGGTCGCAACTTTCGCTTCGCTGACCTTGACGGCAGCCTCCGCCTCGCGCTGCAGGTTCGCGCGATCGTCGAACATCTTCTCCGACATGATCTTGCGCTCGAGGAGCGGCCGGCCGCGCTCGACATCGAGCGCCGTGTTCTGAGCTCTGGTGCGCGCCTGTTCCAGTTCCGCCTGCGCCTGTCCGAGCGCGCGCTCGAATGGCCGGGGATCGATCACGAAGAGCAGGTCGCCCTTCTTCACGGTCTGGCCGTCGACGAAGGCGATATTGTCGACGTAACCGGATACGCGGGCGCGCACTTCGACGCTCGCGACCGCCTCGAAGCGGCCCGTGTACTCGTCCCACTCGACGATCTCGCTGACGACCGGCTGGCTCGTCGTAACGGCGGGGGGCGGCAAAGCGGCCTGCTGGCCCTTGTTCTGGGCCTGCGGCTGGTCACATGCCGCGAGCAGCGTGGCGAGCAGCAGCGCACCGAGCGGCACCACGGTGCGCTCTCGGCGCCAAATCTGTTTCCGCATACTCGTTCCTGCGAAAGCGGGCCGTCACGTCAGTCAGGACGCGTGGTAGGCGCCGCGGGCTCAGACGATTCATTAATCAGCGCGGAAAGTTGTAGCTGGTCGGGCGTCCGATGGGAATAGGGCCGACCTCATTCAATATGAGCAGGCGCCCCTTTACCCTCGGGAAAGACGCTGGATTTCTGTGCACGGAGCGCTGCCCGAAGCGGCGGGTTCGCAAGTTGCCTGCGGAAATTGGTGAACTGGCGCTGCTTTGCGGAGCGCTTGGCCCACTCGCTCACTCGCTCGACCGGCAGCAATGTCCGCGTGCCGTATCCATCGATGACGACGTAGTGATCACCCTCCTCCTCGGAATACCCGAGCACGATATTGTCGATATTCAAGTCCGAAATCGTAATCGGTGACAGCAGAAGCTCGTCAAAAAACGCGTCGAGCATCGTGCGGAGGGGAAGATCCAGTTTTCCCGCACGGGCGAGCGCTCCGACGGTCGGTGCAAGCCCGCCATCCCGCCCCTTGACGGCTTGGACGGTCAGGCCCAGCCCCTTGTTGGTCTCCTCGAAGCCCACGATGCGTTGCAGATAGTGCGGATGGCGCAGGCCGATCTCCGCGAAGGTGAGCTGCTCACGAATTTCGCTCACGTACATGTCGAAGTGAGGTTTCCGCAGGTTACGGAAGTAGCGGTGGCGGAGGCGCTTGAAATTATACCACGGTGCTCCCTGGCCGTTCCGCTTCTCGATGAACGCGCGCTTGAGCACCTTCACCAGCAGCTCGGAATTGCCGGGATAGCGAAATACGTCACGCCGCACGCCCTCGGCGATGAGATCGTCATCTCCAAGCAGCAGCATTTAGAGTGGCTCCGAATTTGCTCGGGTGCTTCATCAAGCCGAGACCCCGCGTCGTTTCGTCGGCGGCACGCCGACCACCCATCGGTGGCCCGACTTCCCGGGCTTTCGGCGGTTCCGCACTCCGCTGCTCACGTGCGGCCCGTCACAGACAGGTCACCCGTCTGTGGGATGCTTAATCTTGATGTCACAATAGTGTCAACAAGCTGGCATGGTCGCCAACACTATTACTGCACCCCGTGACGACTGCCGAAACGGCCCCCGCGAGCCTTCGCGAAAAATGTCACAAACCCTGGCGTGTCTCTGCCACGAGGTGGTCGACGACGACCTCCAGTGCCTGTTGCTGATTCGCCCCCTCGGCCAGCGCGCGCGCGAAGCAGGCGAGCTGACGGTCCGCGCTCGTGCCCTCGGTCAGGATGCGGCGCGCACCCTCGACTTCGCCGAGGCAGCCGAGCGCCACTGCATCCTCATGAACCAGAGCCAGAATTTCCTCCAGGAGATCGGCATAGGGCACGAGTTCCCCTCGCCCGAAATCGAAGAGCGAGCCCGACAGGCCGTAGCGCTGCGCCCGCCAGCGGTTCTCCTCCAGCAGAAAGACCGGATACGTCCGCCAGCTCTGATTGTTGCGGCGCAGACGATGGAGCATCCGCGCAATGCACGCGAAAAGCGCGGCGACCGTCACCGCATCCTCGCTCGACGTGCAGATGTCGGTGATGCGCATTTCGAGCGTCTGGAAACGTGCCGACGGGCGCAGGTCCCACCAGATCTTCGAAGCATCCTCGATCACCTTGCCGCGCACCAGCACGTCGACCGTCTGGCGATATTCGTCCCAGCTGCTGAACCGGCCGGGGAGCCCCGTTCGCGGCAGCTCTCGGAAGATCGCAAGGCGCCAGCTCTTCAGTCCTGTATCCTCGCCCTCCCAAAACGGTGACGAGGTCGTCAGCACCAGAAGGTGGGGCAGAAAGTAGCGAAGCTGGTTCATGAGGTCGATGCGCTGCTCATCATCCTCGATGCCAATATGGACGTGCATCCCCGAGATGAGCAGCCGACGCCCGACGCCGGCAAGGTCGCGGGCCAGTGTGTGGTAGCGCTCGCGATCCGTATGGGGCGCCTCGCCCGTGCGTGCAAAGGGATGTGTTGACGCAGCGATCGGTGCGAGCCCGTAGTTCGCAGCACTCGATATGATGCCGGATCGCAATCGCCTCAGATCCGCGCGCGCTTCCGCAAGTGTCCGGCATGGGCGCGTGCCCACTTCGATCTGCGAGCGCAGAAACTCCGGCGAGACCTGCGGCCCGAGGATGCGCTCACACTCGGTAATGAAACCCTGCGGCGCCTCCGTCGCGAGTGCGCGCGTGCGGACGTCGACGAGGTGATACTCTTCCTCGATGCCGATGGTCAGAGTGGGTTCGCTCGGGGGCATGAGAGTCTCGCGCAGAGTTGATATTTGTTGCGCATGGTAGCCGATCCGCACACATGGCGCGCCTGCTCTCGATGACCTAGCTTCGAGGCACAACGCATCGGAGGGAGGGCTCGCCTTGAAGCGCTGGCTTATCGGATTTCTGCTCGGCGGCGTGCTCGGCACAGGGTTCGGCTTTGCTGCCGGGATATTCTTCTTTCCCTATCTCTTCCCACCGCCAACTGCCGTGGAAGCGCTGACGGAAGCCGACAAGACCTCACCCGTCGTTGCCCGCGGCACATTCATTCATGCCGATCCATCCGATCCGGTCCACTGGGGCAAGGGCAGCGTGAGCGTGCGGCGCGACAGTGTGTTCCTCGAGGAAAACTTCGAGGTCGGGCCGGGGCCGAAGTATCACGTCTATCTCGTGCCGAAAGCCGAGTTCCGCCGCTCGGGCGATCTCAAGGACCAGATGTTCGTCGACCTCGGCCGCTTGCGCTCGTTCAAGGGCAGCCAGCGGTATGCCATTCCCTCGGGCATCGATATCAGCAAGTACGCCAGCCTGATCATCTGGTGCGAGGCGTTCTCCGTGTTGATCTCCCCCGCCGATCTCAAGACCTAGCGGAGAGGCTCGACGCTGTCCGGGGATAGAGTGGCGAGGATGCGGGAGCAACGACACCTGCGTGCAGCATGACAGGCACCTTCTGACGATCCTTTCAGGATGGCAGAAGGCCACTCACGGCGCAGCAGCCCGTCAGCGTGCTCCAGGCAGCAGCATGCTCAATTCGCACCCTAGAGCAGGTGGCTTTTGGTCAGTTCGCGCCTTCGAGCAACCGGCTCTGTTCAGTTGGCGCCTTCAAGCAGGCGCCGGGCAATAACCTGCGCCTGGATTTCAGCTGCACCCTCGAAGATGTTCAGAATGCGGGCGTCGCAGAGCACGCGCGACACCGGATACTCCAAGGCGAAACCATTGCCGCCATGAATCTGCAGGGCGTTGTCGGCGTTGGCCCAGGCAATGCGCGCGGCGAGCAGCTTGGCCATACCCGCTTCGAGATCGCAGCGCCGGCCCTCATCCTTCTCGCGCGCCGCAAAATAGGTGATCTGGCGCGCAATCATGGTCTCGACGGCCATCATGGCGATCTTATTGGCAACGCGCGGGAAAGCGTAGATCGCCTTGCCGAACTGCACGCGCTCCAAGGCATACTTGAGCGCGAGATCCATGGCCGACTGCGCCACGCCGACCGCACGCGCCGCCGTCTGGATGCGCGCGGACTCGAATGTCGCCATGAGCTGCTTGAAGCCCTGCCCCTCGGCGCCACCGAGAAGCTGGCTTTCCGGCACCTCGAAGCCATCGAAGGAAATGTCGAACTCCTTCATGCCGCGATAGCCCAGAACCTCGATCTCGCCGCCCGTCATGCCTTCAGCGGGGAAGGGATTTTCATCCGTACCGCGCGGCTTCTCGGCGAGCAGCATGGAAAGCCCCTTGTAGCCGGGCTCATTGGGGTTCGTGCGCACGAGCAGCGTCATGACGTCGGCCCGCGCGGGATGCGTGATCCAGGTCTTCTGCCCGAAGACCTTGTAGACATCGCCGTGCTTCTCGGCGCGCGTCTTGAGCGAAGCGAGGTCCGATCCCGTGTTCGGCTCCGTGAAGACGGCTGTCGGCAGAATCTCGCCTGCCGCGATCGGCCCGAGATACTTGGCCTTCTGCTCATCCGTGCCGTTCTGAAGGATCAGTTCGCCCGCGATCTCCGAGCGCGTCCCGAGCGAGCCGACGCCGATGTACCCGCGCGAAAGCTCCTCCGAGACGAGGCACATGCTCTCCTTCCCGAGGCCTAGTCCGCCATGCTCCTCCGGAATGGTCAGGCCGAATACGCCCATGGCGCTCATCTCGGCAATCACTTCCAGCGGGATGTACTCATTCTTGAGGTGCCACTCGTGCGCGTCGGGAATGACCTTCTCGACGGCGAACTTGCGCATTTCCTCGCGCATGGCGGCGAGCGTCTCGTCCAGGCCCGTATCGCCGAAGGTCGTCGCGCCCGGCTGGTCCGCGATCAGTGCCGCGATGCGGGCCTTCACATCATCCGTAAAGCCGTTCTCGACAAGGTCCACCACCGCAGGCTCGGCCATGAAGCGCGCGACCTCTGCCGCCGGTATGCCGAGCTGGCCCGGGCGCACGATCTCGCCCTGGCTCATGGGGATGCCGCCGCCAATCTGCGCGAGGTACTCGCCGAACGCCGCACCGAGCAGAAGCCGCTCCATCTCGCCGGCGCGTCCATCGGCGTCGAGGCGTCGGGCCCAGCCCAGCATCTGCCGCAGCGCCTCAACGTAGGTCGCGAGCCACGCCAGCCCATGCAGCACGTGCTGGGCGCTATCCCCACGCCCCGCCGCAGCCGACTTCGCGCCGACCGAGGTCTTGGCGAGTTGCAGCAACCGCTCCGCGGCCGTGAGGGCATTGGCGCAGGCATCGAGTTTTGCTGCGGACGACGAAGGCGCGGCGGCGCGTTGGGCGGTGGCCATATGGAAATACCTGTCAGAGCGTCGAAGGGGGATACTGCACTGCACAATAGTCGGTTTGTGCGCGCGTGCAATCCCGCCTGCTGATGGAATTTGCGTCGCAACCCGCCTAACGGCGATCGCGCGCGAGCTCATCGAAGATACGCGCGAATTCGACGGCGCCCGGCCGCTTCTCGTTGACGCGCATCCGCTGTTCAAGCGCGGCCAGCAACTCGGCGCCATTCTTCTCACGCACGATCGTGTTGCGGCCATAGGCAGCGCGGGAGAAGAAATTCGTCGTCGACATCCGCCGGCCGATCGGCGTCATCATCTCGAGACCCGTGCCGGGTCCGGCGAGGTTCATCAGCTCCAATTCCGGACCGGAGAGCGATGTGCGGCCTGCCCGCAGCCCATGGTCCAGCACCCCGCGCAGCTTGATGACCTGTAGCCACGGGCCGACATCGGGATCGAGGTTGAGTGCGTGAATGCCTTGACCGCGCGGTGTATTGCCGAGCGCGACGTGACGCCCCCACTGATAAGGCACCGACTTCGCCGCCCGCACCATCCTGCGAACGATCGCCGCCTTGCGCTTGAGGTACGCCGCGCGCCCAGGAGAGACTTTGCGCGCCATGTCCTCCAGCCGGTTGACGAACGAAGGACCATGCTTGGCAACCTCGTTCACCGAGTTGGCGGCCAGAAGCTGCGCATAGCCGAGCGCCGTCGATATCGGGCGGCCCTTACGCGTATCCGGATCGATACCAGCCTGCATGTCGTAGACGCCGCGACCACCGGTCTCCAGCGCATAGACGTCGATCACCTGCGCCTTGGTCAGCCCGACGCGCAAGGCTTCCTGCGCATAGCGCCGCTTGAACTCGCGCTCGGCAATGGCGGCCGGCACATAACCGTACTGCGATCTAGCTGCCGCCAGAAAATCGTGAAGCCCTGCAATCTCCGTATCGGGCCGTGGCGGCCTCAGATCGGCGATGATCTTCGCCACATCGGACGGCAGCGGCGGGCCTTCGTATTGTGGTGGATGCTCCGGCACATAGTCCGCCGCCGTGAAGGCCGTGCCGGCTGCGCGCTTGCGCCGACGCCCATCGCGCAGTGAATCGACTTCAGCCCAGTATGCGTCGAGCCTGCGATCGAACGGCGCGCGGGCAGCGAGATAGGCTTGATACGCGTTGAGCTGACGCTGATTGAGCCTTGCGGCGAGATCATCCGGAATGCGTTGGGCTGCGGCCGCGAGTGACGCACCTCCAAGCGCGAACGCGAACAGCAATGCTCCCGCGCCGGCACGAAATGCCCTGAGCCGCCAGCCCCTCATGCAGCCAATCTCCCTCCGCTCCCCTGATCGCCCACGCCACACAGGCTTGCGACGGGCCCTAGCGGAAGGATTGGCCCATTATGTGGCAATCGAGTTAACTCGCCTCTTCGCTACGGCGCTGCGAGATCGGAATGTTGCCCATGAGAAGTGCGCGACCGGCATAGAGCCCGCCGCTCAGCTCGAGATCGAAGCGCTCGGCATCGCGCCGGCGGAACTCGGTGATGACATCCGCGGCTTCCTCCTGCTCGTCCCCGAGTTTGACGAGTGCCTCCTCCGCCATCGCGAGGGCCGACTCGAATGTCTCGCGGATCTGATAGCCCACGCCCGCGCGCATGAGCTCGATCGAGGTGGTTCGGTCGAACGAGCGCGCGAATACCGGGACCAGCGGGAACTCCGCCTTCGCAATCTCGGCGATCTTCCTGGTGTCGTCGCTCTTGTCGATCGCGATGATGATTGCGCGCGCGGTGCCTGCGCCCGCTGCGTGCAGAATGTCGAGGCGCGTACCGTCGCCATAGTGGACCTTGAAACCGAAATCGGCGCCGTCGCGAATGCTTTCGGTATCCGTCTCGATGAACGAGACCGTATGCCCGCGCGCCAGCAATGGCTGGCTGACGACCTGTCCGAAGCGGCCGAAGCCGATGATCAGGATGTTGCTCTCGAGCCCATTGGGCGCTTCCACCCCGTCCAAGGATTGTGCCGTCGGCGGCATGAGCCGATCATGCAGAATGATCATGAGCGGCGTCAGCACCATCGAGATGATGATGACGGCCGTAAGGATGGCATTCTTCTCGCCCGTGAGCAGGCCGACGCTCGTCGCCGCCGCGTAGAGGACGAAGGCGAACTCGCCGCCCTGGCACATGATCACCGCGCGCTCGAGCCCTTCTCGATGGCCACTCTTCAGAAGACGCGCGACGCCGTAGATACCGGCGAATTTGAGGACCATGTACGAGACGACACTCGTCAGCACGAGCAGCCAGTTGTTGGCGATGACCGCGAGATCGAGCGCCATGCCGACGCCGAGGAAGAAGAGGCCGAGCAGCAGCCCACGAAACGGCTCGATGTCAGCTTCGAGCTGATGGCGGAACGAGGATTCCGACAGCAGCACGCCGGCGAGAAACGCCCCCATAGCCATCGACAGGCCACCAAGCTGCAGCGCCAGTGCCGAGCCGAGCACCACGAGCAACGCCGCCGCAGTGAGTACTTCGCGCGCTTTGGCATTGGCGAGCACGCTGAACATCGGATTGAGCAGGTACCGGCCGACGACGATAAGTCCCAGGATCGAGGCTATGCCGATGGCGACGGACGTCAGGCGATCCGCCAGCGTCGCGTCGGCGCCACCGGGCGCGAGAAATGCGACGAGCGCCAGCAGCGGGACGATGGCGAGATCCTCGAGCAGCAGAACGGAGACCATGCGCTGCCCTTTCGGCGTCGACAGATCGCCGCGCTCCTCCAGGACCTGCATGACGATCGCGGTCGAGGTCAGCACGAAGCCGGCGGCGGCAACGAATGAAACACCGAGCGGAAAGCCCATGACGACGCCGGCAAAGGAGAGCAGCACGCTGCACAGGCCTACCTGCAGCACACCCAGCCCAAATATCTCTGCTTTGAGCCCCCACAAGCGCGAGGGCTCCATCTCGAGGCCGACGATGAAAAGGAACATGACCACGCCGAGTTCTGCGACGTGGATGATGGCCTGCGGGTCAGAGAAAAGCCCGAGACCGAAGGGGCCGATGAGCAGTCCCGCCGCCAGATAGCCGAGTACCGAACCGAGCCCGAGGCGCTTGAAAATCGGCACAGCGACCACCGCTGCTCCAAGCAGCGAGACGATCTTTACGAGGTCAGGCCCGGACGCCTCTGCTGCCATTTTGCTTTCTCAGCGCTGTCATCCCGGCGGAGTGCGCTTGATGATCCAAGCCGCCACCGCCGCCGGAACACCGAAAGTTATTGCAAAAACCGGAAGCTCCTGCAGCACAGTGTATCCGGCATGCTGGACGCCGATCCACACGTTCACGAGAGTGAGCGCCAGCCATACCGGAATGAAGGCCTTCGCCGCAACTGCGAGAATTCCGCGATCCGGCCCCCAGAAACGCCCCAGCAACAGGAAGAGACCGAGAAGCACGAAGCCGCCCGCAGTGACCATTATCAAATGCATGCAAGGCCCTCGTAAGCCCACGGATCAATCGCCGCGGGCAATACGATCCTATGGACGTAGGGTCAAGCTCTCACTTCGTGGGTGGTGTAGCGGTCTCTAGCCACGCGGTTTTACGTCCAACGCCGGGGCAAGGATGACGAGGCCGGTCAGCGCCACCGCGGCCTGCACACCGAATGCCGCGCGGTAGGCAATCTCCGGCGGTGCGCCGCCAACGGGCTCGAAACTGCCCACAACGAGGCCAAATACGAACTGAGCGCCCGCGATCGCTGTCATGATCCCCATGTTCGCGATGGCGACACCCCGCCCCATCAGCCGTCCCGGCACCAACCCGCGCCCCATGGCCATGGCAACCGTCGGGTAGGCACTGCTTATGCTGACGATGATGAACAGCAACGTGACGAGCCACAGTGGCGGACGGCTTATGAGGGCCAAGAGGATGGCCACCATCAGGATCAACATGCCACCGACGAGCATCGGCAGCTTCAGCGAATTCACCGCGCGTGCAACGCGGCCATAGAAGTAGTGCCCACCGATCCCTCCAAGCGCCATGAGCAACAGCACGGAGCCCCGCTGTATGTCGTCGAGTGCATGGATGTGCTTGAGATAAGGCGCGCCCCACACGCCCGACATCACGCTCGAGAAGGACATGGGCAGGCCGGCAACGAGCAGACGGCCCATGCCCGGCTGACGCACGGCTTCGCGCACGCCCGCAAGCACTTCAGCGAATGTTTCTTTCCGCGTCGTACGTGGCGTGTGGCCTGGAGGTGCATCGCGCACAATGAGCGCCAGAGCGAGGGTGAGCACGGCAACGGCAGCCGCAAAAAGCCAATAGCTCTGCCGCCATCCAATGAGCACGATCAGTGCTGCCAGCGGCGCCGTCGCGCAGAGATTGCCGACGGCAGCGAAACTGTTGAGCGCACCTGTCTGCGTCACGAAGCGATCGGTGGGCAGCCAATTCGCCATCACGTAGAACGCGCCCGTGAAGGCTCCGGCCGTACCGATGCCCATCAGAATGCGCGCCAACGTTAGCGTCTCGGCCGAGCCACCAGCCGCGAAGAGCGCGGTCCCGAGCGCCGTGAACACAAGCATGGTGCTCATGACCACGCGTCCGCCAAAGCGGTCGAGCAGCATGCCCGTAGGAATCTGCATCAGTGCATAGGCAAAGAAGAGCGAGCTCGCGATCGTCGAGAGAACGGCCGGCGAAAGCGCCATTTCACGTTCGAGTTCCGGCGCCACCACGCCAAAGCTTTGCCGCAGAAAGAGATTGGCGAAGCCGAGTACGTAGAGCACGGCCAGGATTGGCAAAAAGGCGCGCGTCACGGCAGCATCCAGGCAATGGCCATGCACGCGGCGCCGGTCTCGATTGCGTACCCTGGACCGGGACACAGCCGAACTTCCTTGCGCCGGCGGCGCCGATCGTCAATGCAGTGGATCACGTTCCCTCCCGCCCTCTGCCGCGCTTTAGCGCAGTCGCGGCAGGCCCATGATGTCGCCCCGCCTCCGTTTCAGCAATCGCGACAACCCGCACCCAGGAGTGCAAAGAATGATTATCGCCGTTGTCCAGATTCCCATGCCGCAGCGCCCGCGCGATGCCGCGATCGCGGCCCAGTCGAAATCGGCGGCGACCTTCCGGGCACTGGAGGACAAGGGCCTCCTGCGCAAGGACTTCCTCAATGGCGAGGCGGGGGGCGGTGGCGTCTACTATTGGACATCGAGGGAAGCGGCCGAAGCCTGGTTCAGTCCTGCATGGCGCGCCGAGGCCAAGGAGCGCTTCGGCGCCGAGCCGGTGATCACCTATTACGAGAGCTACGTCACGGTCGACAACATCAAAGGCGAGACGATCGTCCGCGATAACGGCTGAGAGGCATCTGTCGCCGCATGTCCCTCGAACGCCGCATACTTCTGTGGATGTGTGTGCTCGTCGCCGTGAACCAGTTCGGTTTCGGCGCCATGGTGCCGTCGCTGCCGCTCTACGCGCAGTCCTTCGGCGTACCCGCATCCGCGATCGGCATGGCTATTGCCGCGTATGGCCTCGCGCGATTTTTCTCGGCCCTGCCGGCTGGTCGCCTGTCGGATATTCTCGGACGACGGCACAGTCTCGCGATCGGCGGCCTCGTCTCGGCTCTCGGCAATATCTGGTGCGCGTGGGCGACCAGCTATCCCGAGTTCATCGTCGCACGTTTCGTTGCCGGTTTCGGTGCCGGCCTCGTTCTCACCACCGGCAACATCGTCCTCGCCGACATCAGCACGCCCCAAGTGCGCGGACGCATGATCGCGATCTACCAGGGCACGTTCATTTTCTCGGTCGGGATCGGTCCTTTTCCCGGCGGCCTGCTGGCCGAGCATTATGGCCTCGGCGCGCCGTTCATCTTTGCCGGAACCGGCGCCTTCCTCGCCACGATCGTCGCGTGGTTTGCCGTGCGCGAAACGCGCGATATGGCGCAAGGGTCGATCGCAAGCGGCGGCGTGCCCGTGTCGTTCTTCACGCAGATCCGCACTTTGACGCGCAACGCAGGCTACGTGCTCGTAAGCCTCATCTCGCTCATGAATGCCGTCGTTCGCACGGGTGGCCTCTTCGCGATCATCCCGATCCTGGCAACGGCGCGTCTCGGCCTCTCGGTCAGTGCTATCGGCTTCGGGCTGATGCTCGGCAGCATTGCCGGGCTGTTCGCGGCTTACCCGTCGGGCTGGCTCGCGGACCGCTATGGACGCAAGGCTGTCATCGTGCCGGTGACGGTCATCAGCGGCCTCTCGATGGTCCTGTTCTGCTTCGCGCCGACCTATTCGTGGTTTGTCGCGGCTTGCATCGTGTGGGGCATCGCGATCTCGGCTGGCGGCGCAGCACCCGCAGCCTATGCCGCCGACTCCGCACCTCCCGGGATGAACGCCACGGCCATGAGCACCTTCCGCATGACCGGCGACCTCGGCTATGTGATCGGCCCCATAGCGCTTGGCTTCATCTCCGATCTTTATGGCCCGATCATCGCGTTGCTCTCCGGCGCCGTCGGTCTCGTGCTCATCGGCGCAGCGTTCGGCATCTTCGCCAACGAATCCCATCCACGCCGGAAGGTCTGAGATCATGATGGCGAGCACGGATCCGACGACCCGCACACGCTCGCTGATCTTCCTGATGCTGGCGCAGGTCGCGGCCATGACCACATGGTTCGCCACCACCGCCTCGCTCGCCGCCATGCGCCAGGGTTGGGCACTGACGCCCTTCCAGGAAGGTCTCATGACCAGCAGCGTGCAGGCTGGTTTCGTCGGCGGCACGGTGACGAGCGCACTTCTCAGCGCCGCCGACCGCTACGACCCCCGCAATCTCTTCACGACGGCTGCCACTATTGCGGGTGCGGCCTGCCTGCTCGTCGTCTTCTTTGCGCCTACTGACATCGCCGTGCCCGTACTGCGCTTTGCGACCGGCTTTTGTCTCGCCGGCGTCTATCCTGTCGGCATGAAGATGGCCGCGACCTGGGCCAAGGGCGACCTCGGTCTGCTCATCGGCCTGCTTGTCGGCGCCGTCACACTCGGCTCGGCACTGCCGCATCTATTCGTGCCGCTCGGCCTCGACTGGCGCCTGCCATGCGTGATTGCAGGCATATGTGCGCTCATCGGTGCGGTTCTCATTCGCCGCGTGGACCTCGGGCCCAACCGGGCGCCGGCCCCGCCATTCCGCCTCGCCAACGCGACCGAGGCCTTCAGCCGCCGACCGCTGCGCCTCGCCAATCTCGGCTATTTCGGCCACATGTGGGAGATCTATGCCATGTGGGCCTGGATCAGCACGTTCCTCGCGGCAAGCTTCGCGCTGCGCTACGGCACCACACCGCCGATCAGCGCCAGCATCGCTACATTTCTGATCATCGCGAGCGGCGCCATCGGCTGCCTCGCAGGCGGTTGGGCCGCCGATCGCATCGGCCGTACGGCCGTCACTATTGTATCGCTGGCGGTGAGCGGTGCTTGCGCGCTGGTCATGGGCTTCGCCTTTGGCGGGCCGGCGTGGCTCATCATGCTGATCGGCATCGTCTGGGGCGTCACGATCGTATCGGATTCGGCCCAGTTCTCGGCCTCGGTGACCGAACTCAGCGACCGCACACTCGT
>JAEYYJ010000436.1 GCA_023430845.1 Pseudomonadota bacterium | reverse complement strand
ACCATGTTGAGCGGATGATTGAAGGGCGTGATGGCGGAGATCACGCCGAGCAGCGGCACGCGGGTCGTGAAGATCTTGCGCGCCTTGCCATTGGGTGAGATATCGCAGGAGAACTGCTCGCCGTCGTCGCGGATGCAGAGCTGACCGGCGAAGGACCAGACGTCATAGGCGCGCGTCGCCTCGTATATGGCGTCCTTCCAGCAGAGCCCCGACTCCGCCGAGATGAGCTTCGCGAACTCTTCGCGGCGCGATGCGAGAATGTCAGCCGTCTTCAGCAGGATCTGCTGGCGCTCATAGCGCGAGAGCTTCGGCTTGTATGCCCTGGCCTTGGCGAACGCCTCGCGCACGTGCTCGGGGCGAGCCATCGGCACGGTGCCGACGAGCGAATTGTCGTAAGGGTTGCGCACCTCGATGACGTCGTCGGTCGTCACGCGCTTGCCAGCAATGCGCATAGCTTCGGAGCGGGCGGGGAGTTTTGGCATGATGGTCATGTCTGCACCTCAATACGTGTCGTTGAGCGCGACGGAGAATACATCGAACGTACGCAGGCGATGCCGTGCACGGCCGGCGGCCGCCCGGTGATGATCGAAAGATTATTGGGATTGGTGAAGCTCGGGATGACGCACTCGGCGATCAGATTTGCACCCGTATTCATGAAACGCGCGAACGTCGGCGCGACGCCCGCCTCAATGGCGCGCTCGATATAGCCGGGCTCCGAGCCGTCGATGCAGATGACGACGGTCGGCGCTTGCGGGCGCTGGTAGGTGCGGCCATTGACGACGACAGGTTCCGCGCTCGTTGCCATCCTCTTCCCTCTCAATCGGCCAGATCGTGCCGTCCAATGAAGTTGCGCCCTCTCTCGCCCTGCGAAGCCTTCATGACGAGCGCTCGCCAGTCCGCCGGAGACAGTCCGTAAGACGAAGGCCTGGTCGACACGCCGAGCCCTTCAAGAAAGGCCGACAACCACTCCGCGCCCGCTGCGAGATCATCGCCGAGAATGCGTCGCAGAGCGTCGTCGCAGTCGGCACTTCGGCCGAGCGACCAACGCATGACCGTCGGCAGTGAGAACGAGCAGGCAATGCCGTGGACCGTACCCGCGTGAAGCGTGATGTCGTACGAAATGTTGTGCGCGAGCGCGGTCTTCGTATTCGAGAAGGCAAGCCCCGCCATCACTGCGGCACGCGCCTGGCGCTCGCGTAGCTCGGCATTGCCGAGATCCTTCATCAGCTTCGGCAGCACGTCGAGTATCTCGCGCGCTGCGGCGACGGCATGATTGGACGAGATCGGGTTGGCGCTCACATTCCAGATACTTTCGAGCGCATGTGAGAGTGCATCGAGCCCGGTTGCAAGCGTCAGCCCCGCCGGCGCGCCGAGCGTGAGCGAGGGATCGACGAGGGCGACTTCTGGATAGAGCGCGCTGTTGGCGAGCGAGTATTTATTGCCGCTCTCCTGGTCCCATACGGTGGCCCAGGAGGTGACCTCGCTGCCGGTGCCCGCCGTTGAGGGCACGGCGATGATCGGCGTGAAGGTCGAGCCATCCAGAGTGGCACCACCGGTCAGTGCGCTCATTACGCGCGTGAAATCACCCTGAGCGGCGGCGACGACTTTGGCGGCATCGATGATCGAGCCGCCGCCGAGGGCGACGATCAGCTCGGGCTTCGACGGGGCGGCTGCGAACTGCCGGCAGGAGAGCGCCAGATCCTTGACGTCGGGATTGGTGACGATGTTGTCGATGACGATCGATGGGGGGCCCGCGTCAGGCCTGATGCCGGCGGCCATCTCGCGGAAGACTGGCATGTCATACGTGACGAGAGCCCAGCGGCGACGGCCGATGATCTTGCCGAGTTTGCCCGCGGCACCGGCACCGAACTCGATCCTGACAGGATTGCTGTAGGCCCACATGCGTTCCGCCCAGTCCCACAAGGCTGCGCCTGGCTCGGACCTCTATGGGCCCGTCGGTCGCGCGGACCTTGTCGCTGGCCGGATCAGGCTCTCATCATGCTTCACTGTCGACAAATTGATTTTTCCGCCAATATCGATAGATTTTATCTATGAATCTCACGCAGCTCAGATCCTTTCACGCGGTTGCCAGCTCTGGCGGTTTCATCGCCGGAGCGACAGCGCTCAACGTGAGCCAGCCCACGCTTACGGCGCAAATCAAGGCGCTGGAGGCGGAGTTCGGCGTCGAGCTGTTCTATCGGCGGAACCGGCGCAGCGAGCTGACGCCTTCGGGGCGCGATCTGCACGCCATCACGCTGCGGCTGTTTGCGGAAGAAAAGGAAGCGCGCGAATTCCTGGCTGCGACAAAGGGATTGCGTACGGGTCAGCTTCGCATCGGCGCGGTCGGTCCCTATCACGTCACAGAGATGCTGGCGGCCTTCAATCAGCGTTATCCCGGCATCACGCTCAGCATGTCGATCGGCAATTCATCGGCCGTACAGCGCGATCTGCTCGACTACAAATCCGATATCGCCGTGCTCGCCCACATCGATGCCGACGAGCGCATCATCGCCATTCCCTACCGCCGCCATCCCGTCCTGGTCTTCATGCCGGCCGATCACAGGCTCGCGCGACGCAAGAATGTGCGCATGGAAGAGCTGGCGGACGAACCGTTCGTGGCACGCGAGCAAGGCTCGACGACGCGCCGCGCCTTCGAGGCTGCTGCAGCGGACCGTGGCATCAAATTGCGTACAATCATCGAGATCGGCAGCCGCGAGGCCATCCG
>JAEYYJ010000414.1 GCA_023430845.1 Pseudomonadota bacterium | reverse complement strand
AGAGGTCCGTCTCGAGGAAGATCTGGCCGTCGGTGATCGAGATCACGTTCGTCGGAATGTAGGCCGAGACGTCGTTGGCCTGCGTCTCGATGACCGGCAGCGCCGTCAGCGAGCCCTTGCCGGCGGCGTCGCCCATCTTGGCGGCGCGCTCGAGCAGACGCGAATGGAGATAGAACACGTCGCCCGGATAGGCTTCGCGGCCCGGCGGGCGGCGCAGCAGGAGCGACATCTGGCGATAGGCGACGGCCTGCTTGGACAGATCGTCATAGATGATGACCGCGTGCATGGCGTTGTCGCGGAAGTACTCGCCCATCGCGCAACCGGCGAACGGGGCGAGGAACTGCATCGGCGCGGGGTCCGAGGCGGTCGCGGCGACCACGATCGAATATTCGAGCGCGCCGTTCTCTTCGAGCGACTTCACGAACTGGGCGACGGTCGAGCGCTTCTGGCCGACGGCGACGTACACGCAGTAGAGCTTCTGATCCTCGGGAGCGCCGGCGACGTTGAGCGGCTTCTGGTTGAGGATCGTGTCGAGAGCAACGGCGGTCTTGCCCGTCTGACGGTCGCCGATGATCAGCTCGCGCTGGCCGCGGCCGATCGGGATCAGGGCGTCGATGGCCTTGAGGCCCGTCGCCATCGGCTCGTGCACGGACTTGCGCGGGATGATGCCGGGCGCCTTGACGTCGACGCGAGCCATGTGATCGCCCTTGATCGGGCCCTTGCCGTCGATCGGGTTGCCGAGCGCGTCGACGACGCGGCCGAGCAGGCCCTTGCCAACGGGGACTTCCACGATGGCGCCCGTGCGCTTGACGGTGTCGCCTTCTTTAATCGCGCGGTCGTCGCCGAAGATAACGACACCGACGTTGTCGGTCTCGAGGTTCAGCGCCATGCCCCGGATGCCGCCGGGGAACTCGACCATTTCACCGGCCTGGACGTTGTCGAGGCCATAGACGCGAGCAATACCGTCGCCGACCGACAGCACCTGACCGATCTCGGAGACTTCTGCCTCCTGGCCGAAATTCTTGATTTGCTCTTTGAGGATCGCGGAGATCTCAGCGGCCTTGATTTCCATCAGCGGACCTCTTTCATGGCGGTCTTGAGTGAGGTGAGTTTGGTGCGAAGCGAGCTGTCGATCATGCGGGAGCCCATCTTGACGATGAGACCGCCGAGCAGCGTCGGATCGACCTTGGTGATGATATTGACGTCCTTGCCTGCAGAGGCGCGGAGCGTTTCCTTGAGAGCGGCGAGCTGCTCATCGCTGAGTGCGTGTGCGCTCGCAACCTCGGCGTTGACCTCACCGCGCTGGCGCGCAGCGAGGGTGAGGAACGTGCGGATCATGTCGCGGACAGCAAAAAGGCGCCGGTTGCGGGCCAGCACCTTCAGGAAGTTCACGACGAGCGGCGCAAGGCCGGCCTTCTCGGCGACAGCCGCAATGGCGCGACCTTGATCATCGCTCGAAAACACGGGGCTGCGAACCATGCGCTTCAGTTCGGCGCTCTCATCGAGCATGCCTTGAAGCGTGGTGAGATCCTTCTCGACCTGCCGGACCTGATTGGCCTCCTCGGCGAGGTCGAACAGGGCCGATGCGTAGCGACCCGCCACGCCCCCTGTGATGGTATCGTCCGTGGCCACTGCTCGCGCTCTGCCCCTCTCAAAATGCTCAACATCGGCGCCGCGTGACCGGCGCTCAGCCCGTGCGCGGTCGGCCCGATCGGGTCGTTGCCGCCCCTATGCGTGGGGATAGTACACGGCGCCTGCTCGGTTGCGACACCGGCGGCGCCATGCTCGGAATGACGGGCGTTCGTCTAGCACGGCCCCAGACCTACATCAACTTTCCGTTTCGGTTGTTTCAGCCTCACCGGAGCCATGATCACCGGCAATGCGCGCGACAGATCGCCGCCATATCCCGGCCTCTGCGCCCTTTGCTCAGTATCCCCGTTCGCGGTCCACGACCTCGCGCAGCGGCTGACCATCCAGGTGGCGCCGAATATTGTCCGAGAGCAGCTCGGCGACCCAGCTGTCCCGCTCCGGGTGATAGCCGCCAATGTGGGGGAGTACGTAAATGCCCGGCGTCGTCCAGAAAGGATCTTCCGGTGGGAGCGGCTCAGTGCGGAACACATCCAGTACGGCGCCGGCGATCGTCTTGCCTTTGACGGCGGCAATAAGATCCGCGTCGACGATAATGGCCCCGCGCGCGAAGTTGATCAGCCAGGCACTCGGCTTCATCTTCGCAATTCGAGACGAATTCATGAAGTTCTCGGTGAGCGGTGTCACCGGCAGCAGCACGACGACATAATCGCTCTCGCTCAGTACCTTATCGGTCTCGTCGAAGCTGTAAACCTTCTCGACGCCCGCGACGGGCTCCGGCGTGCGCTTGGTCCCGATGACGCGCATTTCGAGCGCAGCCGCCTTGGTCGCGAGCACCTGCCCGATGGCGCCGAGGCCTAGGATGCCGAGCGTCTTGCCGGCCAGCGTATCGGAGACGCTGCGGTTCCAGCGGCTTTCGGCCTGCGCCAGAGCGATCTGGTGGTACCGTTTCGTAATGTGAAAAAGTGCGCCGAGGATGTTCTCGGG
>JAEYYJ010000079.1 GCA_023430845.1 Pseudomonadota bacterium | reverse complement strand
CATGTTCCTGCCGACATGCCCGCGCAGGGTAATGTCGTGATTCGACATAAGACATGATGGCAGGCGCGAGGGTGGCCAAGGGACCAAGAGCATGGCGCGGATGGCAGGTTGCGGCCTGCCTCGTGGTATTTTCGTCTCCTGCCATCGCTGACACGTCCAAGAGCGCGCCACCGCACCCCACGATGCAGCTCAGTATGGAGCCTGTGCATCAGCGCGTCATGGACGCAGCCCAACGGGCGCGTGTGATGGTGGCTGAGGCCTACCAGCGCTCGCCTGTGATCGTGATGAGCCTCGGTCTCGCGGGTGCCTTGCCGATCCTCGCGACGCTTTTTGGGATCGGCCGCGTTGTGCGCCGCCGCGCGGAGATGCGCGAGAGGCAGGTGCTGTCGGACGATACGCGGGCACGTCCAGGCGACAAGGCGTGGATCGACATCGGCGAAGGTGCCGATAGCGCGCCGCTCGCCTTCATGGGCGAAATCCTGCGCATCGGCCGCCACAGCGATAACGACATCGCGCTCGCGCATGAGGCTGTCCATCGCCATCATGCTCTCATCCAGCGCACGCCCGACGACGAGTTCATCCTCATGGACCTGACGGCGGGGACCGGCAACGAGACACTACTCAATGGTCGGCCCGCGGGACGCGCGGCACTCAAGGACGGCGACCGCATTACGCTCGGTGATACGGTCCTGGTTTTCCATCTCGGCGTCGAGGCGCCTGCCGCCAGTGTGCGGCCGGAGGCCCGCAAGCCGATTGCCCCTATACCTATGGAGATGACTGATGACGAACGAGACGCCGGTGACGAGCCCGCCGGACGGGCCGCCGACGGGATCGAAACGCGCCGCATCAGCCCGCCCGGCAGGTTCGCTGCGCGACGCACTCATCGCGGCCGGGCGTGACGATGCGCGCGTAACCCAGATCACCGAGCGCAGTGCGCCGCCGGAGCCACGCGCCGCCGAGACGACAGTACGCGTGCCGCCACCGCTGCCCACAACGGCAGCACCGGTCGCCGAGCCTCAGGTTGTTGCCAAGCTGGCGCCGCGTCCCGCCAACAAGCATGTCGAGATCGAGCCTCCTGCCGCGCCGAACGATCCGGTCTCCGGGCCGCCGCGCACGCAACTCGTGCGTGGCCGCTCGGCGGTCAAGCGGGGCGAGTTTCATCAGGATCCGGTGGTCGGCTGGCTGGTTGTCGTGGGCGGGCCGGGGCTCGGTGCTTTCCGCCCAGTCTACGAGGGCAACAACACCATCGGGCGCGCTTCCACGCAGCGAATTCCGATCAATTTCGGCGACGAGGCGATCTCCAGCGAGGAGCAGGCCTACCTGCGCTACGACTCCGTTGACCGAAAATTCCTCCTCGTCCCCAATCTCGCCAAAACGAACATTGTGGCCGTGAACGAGAAGAAACCTACGGGTGCCGTCGAGCTGTCGGCCATGGATCTGATCACCATGGGGCGCACGCAGCTCGCGTTCGTGCCCTTCTGCGGGGCGGATTTCGATTGGGCGGAGCTCAATGACCTGAAAGGCTGAGCGCAGAGCTTTGCCAATGCTTTAGTGGGCCGCACGCAAGGTGGACGCGAAGGCCCCTTGACGCTCCGGACCCGCCGACCCATGAAAATGGGGAGCACCGGACATCATGGCTCGGTGCGGGCCAAGGAGCAGAGACCGGTTCGTGAAGCTTCAGGTCGCCATACGGGCCAGCCAGGGTGCGCGCAGCTACCAGGAGGATGCGGCAGCCGCCTGGACGCCGCCCGCCGACGCTGGCTGCTCCGCTGAGCCGACGCGGCTGCTCGCCATTCTGGCTGACGGCATGGGCGGACACGCGGGCGGCGCGATCGCAAGCGACGCCGTGTGCACGAACTTCGAGGCCCAATACATCGAGCAGCAGGGAAGCGCCCGCCAGCGTCTCAGGTCGGCGCTCGCGGCTGCGAACGGGGCGATCGGGGCGCTTGTCAGTGCGCAGCCTCAGCTCCGCGGCATGGGATCGACGCTGCTCGGTGTGGCCTTTCACGACGATCATGCGAGCTGGGTGAGCGTCGGTGACAGCCCTCTCTATCTGTACCGGCGGGGCGAGATGGCCCGTCTCAACGAAGATCACTCCATGGCGCCCGTGCTCGAGAAGCTCGTGGCGTCCGGCCGCCTGACGCCCGAAGAGGCCGAGGACGATCCGCGCCGGCACATGCTGCGTTCGGCTGTTGTCGGCGAGGATCTGGACCTCGTCGATCTGTCGCAGAGCCCGTGGCCGCTCCTCGCAGAAGACGTCGTCGTACTCGCCAGCGACGGCATTCACTCGATACCCGACATCGAGATCGCACGCGTTATCGCAGCCTATCGCAAGGACGGGCCGGCTGCGACCGCGGAAGCACTCTTGGCCGCCGTCAAGGACATGGGCGTGCCGCACCAGGACAACACGACCGTCGTCGTGGTTACCGTCGGTGCCTGATGGGCGCCGGTCCATGCGGTAATATATGTGAAGTCACTTTTTTCATTTGACCCCGCCACGGGAAGGATCAGAGTCCGGGCAATGGCTTCCGAGCTTTGTAAGCCTTTGAGATGCACGCGCTTGCGCGGCCTGCTGGGTTGAACTAAGGAAGCGGTTCCTGTCGGCAAGAAGTCGCGATAAAGCGGCCACGCTAAACAAGGGAGGAGGTAACGGTGACCGCAAGTATTGCGCTGGCCGACGCGTCTGCGTCCGCCCTCGACACCGTGCCGAAACTGCTTCTCCACAATGCGCGGCAATACGGATCACGTCCCGCCTTCAGGGAGAAGGCATTCGGGATCTGGCAGACGTGGACGTGGGCTCAGACCAAAGACGAGATCGAGGTCTTCGCGATTGGCCTCAAGCTGCTCGGCCTCAAAGCTGGCGAGACGGTCGCCATTATCGGCGACAACCGGCCCCATCTATATTGGGCATTCTGCGCGGCGCAAAGTCTCGGCGCAATTCCGGTACCGGTCTATCAGGACTCCGTTGCCGAGGAGATGGCCTACGTCCTCACGCACGCCGAAGTGAAATTCGCCATCGTCGAGGACCAGGAACAGGTCGACAAGGTGCTGTCCGTTGCCGGTGATGTCGGCACGATCCGCAAGATCATCTACAACGATGAGCGCGGTCTCCAGAAATACGATGCG
The DNA here is from genome assembly GCA_023430845.1 of Pseudomonadota bacterium. Taxonomy (GTDB): domain Bacteria; phylum Pseudomonadota; class Alphaproteobacteria; order Rhizobiales; family Hyphomicrobiaceae. The sequence continues at coordinate 1,804 of JAEYYJ010000079.1, read as the reverse complement.
AACGATCTCGTCTCCATCGAGAGTTTGCAAGAGAAAGGACGACAGGCGCTCAAGTCGGATCCCGCGGTCCGCAAGGCGTGGCTCGACGGCATTGCCGCCGGCAAGGGCAGCGACGTCAGCGTCGTACTCTATACGTCGGGCACCACGGGGCGGCCGAAAGGCGTGATGCTCACACAGGAGAACGTCGTCGTCTCCGGCCGCAATGCCAATCTCTTCGATCATTTCACGCTCGACGACACCATGATCGCCTATCTGCCCATGGCCTGGGTCGGCGATCATATCTTCTCCTATGGTCAGGCCTTTGCCGGCGCGCTCTGCGTTTCGTGTCCCGAGAGCCCCGACACGATCACCGAGGATCGCCGCGAGATCGGCCCCACGTACTTCTTCGCGCCGCCCCGCGTGTTCGAAAACATGCTCACGCAGATCATGGTGCGCATGGAGGACGCCGGACGCCTGAAGAAGGGCGTCTTCGACTACTTCCTCAAGGTCGCGCGCCGCGTCGGCGAACCCATGCTGGATGGTCGCCCTGTCCCGTTCGGCGATCGCCTGCGCTATCGCCTCGGCGATCTTCTCGTGTACGGGCCGCTGCGCAATCGCATGGGCTTTTCGAACCTGCGTGTTGCCTACACGGCAGGTGAGGCCATAGGCCCCGAGCTTTTCAGTTTCTTCCGCTCGCTCGGCATGAACCTGAAGCAGCTCTATGGGCAGACGGAGGCGAGTGTCTTCATCACGCTGCAGCCCAATGGCGAGGTCTATCCCGAGACGGTCGGCAAGCCGGGCCCCGATGTGCAGATCAAGATCGCCGAGAACGGTGAAGTGCTGTTCAAGAGCCCCGGCGTGTTCCTGCGCTACTACAAGAACGATGACGCCACGGCCGAGACCAAGACCGTGGATGGCTGGGTGCATACGGGTGATGCCGGTTTCATCGACCAGCGCGGCCACCTGCGCATTATCGACCGCGCCAAGGATGTCGGCCGCCTGACGGACGGGACGCTCTTCGCGCCGAAGTACATCGAGAACCGCCTCAAGTTCTATCCGGAGATCAAGGAGGTCGTCGCAATCGGTCACGGGCGCGAGTTCGTGACCGTGTTGATCAACATCGACCTCACGTCGGTTGGTAACTGGGCCGAGCGCAACAACGTCATCTACGCGAGCTATCAGGAGCTCGCCGCGCATCCTGATGTCTACGCGATGATCCAGAAGCGCATAGACGAGCTGAACAAATCGCTCGCGAGCGAAGAGATGGTCGCGGGCTCGCAGATTCGCCGCTTCCTTATTCTGCACAAGGAACTCGATGCCGACGACGGCGAGCTCACGCGCACGCAGAAAGTGCGCCGCAGTTTCATCGCTGATCGCTACGCCCCGCTGATCACCGCTCTCTACGACGGCACCACGCGCTGTCAGATCAAGACCGAGGTTACATTCGAGGACGGCCGCAAGGGCGTCATCGAGGGTGACGTCAAGATAGTGGACATGAAGACGTATCCGCCCGTGAAGGCGGCGGTCAGGGAGGCCGCAGAATGAAGGCGGACGTTCAGCAGCGCCCGGAGGTCGCCGATGCCGCGCACGCGGGTTCCGACCGCGTGATCGGCGACGTCGTGCTCTCCGTCGAGAACGTCTCGCTCGCCTTCGGTGGCGTCAAGGCGATCACCGATGTGAGCTTCGACATCCGCAAGGGCGAGATTCGCGCGATCATCGGGCCGAATGGCGCCGGCAAGACCTCCATGCTGAACGTGATCAACGGATTCTATCACCCCAATCAGGGCGCGATCACATTCAAGGGGCAGAAGCGCAGTGCCATGCG
>JAEYYJ010000075.1 GCA_023430845.1 Pseudomonadota bacterium | reverse complement strand
GCCCCGGCACGAGCAGTGTGTTCGGCTTTTGCCGCCACAGATTCCACATGAACTCAATTGAACTGCGCGTGACAGCGGGATCGTACGTCATATCCGCTTCGAGCGTGGTCAGCTCGACGCGGTTCTTTGCGGCATCGCCCGTGAAGATGACATCGCGCTCCGCACCTTCGATCATGAAGATGAGGTGGCCGGGTGTGTGACCGGGCGCGTGGTGGCTGACGATGCCGGGTAGTACCTCGCTCCCCGGCGTGACGCGCACAAGTTGCGGCGAGCCAGCGAGCTCTCGCACGTAGAGTTCGGGAACCGGCCCTGTGCCGAACGGCTCCTTCAGCGACCATTCGAGCTCCCCTGCGCCAATATGCACACGCGCATTGGGAAACATGACCCAGTTCACCGAGTGATCGTGATGCGAGTGCGTCAGGATCACGTCGGTAACGTCGGCGGGTTTCAAGCCGCGCGCGGCGAGCTGCTTCTGGATGAGCGCGCGCTGATTGAACGATCCGACATCAATGAGCGCGACGCGCCCCTCAGCTCGCAGCAGTGCGATGGTGCTCCAGCCGAGACTGCCGTGACAGACGGACTTGCCCGGATACCCGGTGATGAGAATATCGAGATTGTAGCTGCCGAATTTCATCGTCGGACCTACTGGGTGAGGACGATCTTGCCGAAGTGCTCGTTGACCTTCATGTGCGCGAGCGCCTCTGCAGCCTCATCGAGCGTATAAGTCTTGTCGATCGGCAGTGCGAGCTTGCCGCTCTCGACGGCATCCCAGAGATCGACGCGCATGAGGCGATTGATCTCGCGCACTTCCTCGACCGAACGCGTGCGGAACGTGACGCCGATGTAGTCGATGCGCTTCGCGGCATGGAGATCGAAGTCGAACTCGCCGGTGAAGCCACCGAGCCGCCCGACATTGACGATGCGGCCGAGTACCTTCGCGGCCTTGAGATTGCCGTTCGCGACGGGCCCCGAGATCTGGTCCACGATCACATCCACGCCCTTGCCGTCAGTCGCTCTGATCACGGCATCGGGCCACGTCGCATCGGTCGTATCGATGGCGACATCAGCGCCGAATTCCTTCAGGCGCGCACGCCGTCCAGGGTTCGTAGACGAGCCGAGCACGAGGCTCGCACCCATATGCTTTGCAATCTGCAAGCCCATGAGCCCGACACCCGAGCTTGCACCCTGAATGAGAATGCTCTCTCCCTTGCGCAGCCGTCCGGCGGTCACGACCGCATTGTGCATGGTCTGCAGCGCGACGGGCAGCGTCGCCGCCTGCGTGAAGGACATGTTGTTCGCTGGGATCTTGGAGACGCGTCCGTAGTCGGTGACGGCGTACTCAGCATATCCGGCATTGCCCGAGCACATCACGCGGTCGCCCGCCTTGATGCCACTCACCTGACTGCCGACATCCACCACCTCGCCCGAGAATTCGAGCCCGAGAATGGCGCCGGCACCGCCATGAGCGCCATGGGCCCGGCCCGATGCCATGATCAGATCGGCGCGATTGAGGCCACTCGCCCTGACGCGAACCAGAACCTGCGTCGGTCCCGGCGTTGGCTTCGGTACTTCCTGCACTTCGACGCCGGACGTACCGACGACCACTGCTTTCATCATGGCGCTTTCTCCGCAGCTGATCCCGAGCCTTTCCGGCCTTTGGGCCATGATACCCGATTGAGCCGGGAGATTAAGACCCATCGCGACGCGGCGAGACGGGCTGGCGCCGTTTTTCTGCTGGTCGCAGGGAAAGCGCGGTCAGCGCGGCTCGTGCCACCACGTATCGACATTGAAGCCGAACAGCGTCGGACGCGGTGCCGGCTGGAGATATGCCCAGTAGCCCACCCACTGCCGCCGCGCATGAAAGAGCGGGATCACATAATCGCCGGAGATGAGCGCGCGATCGAGGGCACGCACGCCGGCCTCGAAATCCTCGCGTTCCTCGGCCTTGAGCAGCGCCTCGATCATGGCGTCCACCGCGGGATTTTTCACGCCAGGATAGTTCAGCGAACGGTCGATATCGGCCGCCGCGCTGCCCCAGCGGTTGACCTGCTCATTGCCGGGTGAGAGCGACGCCGACCACTGCGCCTGGATCATGTCGAAGTCGAACGTGCGCAGTCGCTCCTGGTATTGCGAGCTGTCCACCTGCCGCACGCGCACCTCGATGCCGATCCGCTTCAGCGTATTGGTGAAACTCAGCATGAGGCGCTCTTGCGCCCGCGTGGCGGCGAGAATTTCGAAAGCGAGGGCGCGTCCGTCGGCGGCCTGCATGCGTCCGCGCTGCAGCGAGAAGCCCGCCTCCTTGAGCAGGGCAATACCGCGCGAGAGATTCTCGCGATTGTGGCCGGTGCCATCGCTCACGGGAAGCTGCCACGTCCCATCCAGAACTTCAGGTTTGATCAGCTCCGCGAAGGGCGCGAGCAGCGCGCGCTCACGGTCATCGGCAGGCCGGCCCGTCGAGGCGAGTGCCGATCGCTCGAAGTAGCTTTGCGTGCGCGTAAAGCCGTCGTGATAGAGATTGCGGTTGATCCATTCAAAATCGAACATCTGGATCAGGGCCTGCCGCACGCGCACGTCATCGAATGGCCAACGCCGTGTATTGAAGGCGAAGGCTGCCATGCCGGCCGGCACACCCACATCGAATTCGCCGATCTTGATGCGGCCTTCAGTGACGGCGGGGATCGATCGGCCCTCGGCCCAGCGCGCGGGATCTTCTTCGGGCCTGAGCGAGATCTGCCCACTCTTGAAAGCCTCGAAGAGCGCGGTGGCGTCGCGGTAATAGTCGAAGCGGACCTCGTCGAAGTTGAACCGGCCGCGGTTGATGGGAAGATCGCGGCCCCACCATTCGGGATTGCGGCGGTACGTGATCGTGCGCCCGGCCTCGAGCGAATCCACAGTGTAGGGGCCGCTGCCAATTGGGATATCGAGCGAGGTCTGCTCGAAGGTTCCGGCATCCATATGATGCTTCGGCAGGATGGGCATCAGACCAAGCAGCAGCGGCGCCTCGCGATTGCCGTGCGCACCGAAATCGAAGCGGATGGTGTGCGATGAGAGGATCGCCACCTTCTCGACCGTGCGATAGTGGGCGCGCATGAAGGGCGGGCCCTTGTCCTTCAGCTGCTCCCAGGAAAAATACACATCCTCCGGCGTGACCGGCTGACCGTCCGAGAAGCGCGCGCGCGGATCGAGATGGAATGTGATGAAGCTGCGGTCAGCCGGCACCTCGATCGACTTGGCGATCAAGCCATAGAGCGAGAAAGGCTCGTCGAGCGAGCGCGCGAGCAGGCTCTCATAGACGTAGTCGCGCAGTCCGGCAGCTGCGACGCCACGGATGATGAACGGCGTCAGACTGTCGAACGTGCCATGCTGGCCGAGCACGATGCGCCCGCCTTTGGGTGCATCGGGGTTCACGTAGGGGAGATGCGGGAAATCGACCGGCAGCACAGGCGCGCCGTGCATGGCGATGCCGCGCTGGGACTGTGCCCCCGCCGCGGCAGGTCCCAGGCTGCAGATTGCAGTGATGAGCAGGGCGCAAAGGAACGTGCACGTCCCAGTCCATCCACTGAGAAGCGTCGATCGTGCGCGCGTGCTCGGCCCTGCAGCCGCCCTCCAGCCCATGGCGGACACATGCACGCCGATCGCGGCGGGATCAAGTCTGTGCGCGTCTCCGGGATCGTCTCTTGGCGCGTTTCTGGGGTTGTCCTTCCTTGGAATGACAATAGCTTGTCGAGCTGTTCCGGCAGGGCCGCGCGCGCTTGCGTTGCACGAACGCAACGGTTCGGCCCGGTTCGCCTGTGCACGATGAAGCAAGCCAGAGACCACGTCACGGGAATGCCGTATTCGGGCCCTTAGTGCCCGTTCAACAGAGACGCACAGGTAAGTTGACGGCGCTCCATGCGCCATCGGTCGCGGCTGCATGGTCAGGCTTTTCATTCAAGGGGATGCCGGGGAAACGGCAGCTCTGCAGGACGAGGGTTCGAGGACAATGAACGAGACGACTCGGGTTATCGGGTGGCTGTCTCACGGCGCGCGCGCCGTGACCGTTGCGGCCTGCGCGCTCGCAATTGCATCGGGTGCGGCACTGGCACAGCAGCCGGCCAAAAAAGATCCGCCGAAGGGCAAGGCGCCGGCGGCGGCTGCAAAGAAGGAGCAGCCAGCGCAGGCCGAGGCCCCGCAGAGCGCCTGGGTCAAGCTTTGCGAGAAAGCACCGATCGTACTGCGCGACAAGGAAGGCAAGCCGACGCGCGAGCAGCGCAACATCTGCCTCACGCACCACGAGCGTCTCGACGGCAATACGGGGCTCGTCCTCGTGTCGGCAGCGCTCCGGCAGGTCGAGGGCGAGGAAAAGCAGCACCTCATGGTGATGGTGCCCCTCGGCATGGCCATCGGTCCCGGCTTGCGCGCAACGATCTATGCCGCCGACCAGTGGGACAAGATTCAGAAGAACGAGAAGTTCGACGACAGCAAGCTCGAGCCGGTGAAGCTCAACTACTCGCTCTGCCATCCGGCCGGCTGTACGGCCGAGATCGAGGTCACAAAGGGGCTCATCGAGAGTTTCCGTGCCGGTGCCGGTGTCATGGTCCTCGCGATCAATGCGCAAGGCCAGGTCGTCGCCTTCCCCGTACCGCTGACCGGCTTCAAGGAAGCCCTCGATGGTCAGCCGATCGACAACGAGAAGTACTCCGAGGCGCGCAAGGCTCTCATGATGCAGATCGCCCAGCGCCAGCAGCAGTTGGCCGAGGAAGCGCGCAAGCGCCAGGCCGAGGCCGCCAGCAAGAACGGCAAGGCAGCGACGCCCGCTCAGAAGAAATAAAACCGCGCAACCGCGGTTTCGAGACGATAGTGGGCGCTGCGGTCGGACCGCGGCGCCCATTTTGTTACAGCGTAATGCGCTGATCGCGCGCGGCCTTAGTTTGCGAAGCGGAAATGCATCACGTCGCCGTCCTGGACGACGTACTCATTGCCTTCGAGGCGCATCTTGCCGGCGTCACGGCTGCCCGCCTCGCCCTTGTTGGCGACGTAGTCGGCATAAGCGATCGTCTCGGCCCGAATGAACCCCTTCTCGAAATCCGTATGGATGACGCCAGCCGACTGTGGTGCGCGCGTACCGCGCTCGACTGTCCAGGCACGGGCCTCCTTGGGGCCGACCGTGAAGAAGGTCACGAGGTCCAGAAGGTTGTAGCCCGCGCGAATGAGCCGGTTGAGCCCCGGTTCCTCAAGGCCCATCTCGGCAAGGAACGCTTGCCGCTCGTCGTCCGCCAGGCCTGCCAGCTCGGCTTCGATCTTGGCTGAGATGACGACGACCGCAGCGCCCTCCACCTTGGCGCGCTCGGCGACGACCGCCGAGTATTTGTTTCCCTCTCCGGCGGACGCTTCATCGACGTTGCACACATAGAGCACGGGCTTGGCCGTCAGAAGCTGGAGTGCGCGAAACGCTGCCCGATCCTCCTCCGGCACGACCGCCGTCCGCGCGGGCTTACCCTCACGCAGCGGTGCGAGGGCGAGCTGCATGACAGCGACCTGGGCGGCAGCTTCCTTGTCGCCGCTCTTCGCCCGCTTCTCGACGGTCGCGAGGCGGCGCTCGATGCTCTCCATATCGGCCAGCATGAGCTCGGTCTCGACCACCTCGGCATCCGCCAGCGGGTCGATCTTGTTCGCGACATGCGTGACGTCGTCGTCGTCGAAGCAGCGCAGCACGTAAGCGACCGCATCCACTTCGCGGATGTGCGCGAGAAACTTGTTGCCGAGCCCTTCGCCGCGCGAGGCCCCTTTCACGAGGCCCGCGATGTCGACGAACGTCAGCCGCGTCGGGATGATCTCGCCCGACTTCGCAATGGCCGCGAGTTCGCTGAGGCGCGGATCCGGCACACCGACTTCGCCGACATTCGGCTCGATCGTGCAGAAGGGATAGTTCGCAGCCTCCGCCGCCGCCGTCTGCGTCAGCGCATTGAAGAGTGTCGACTTGCCGACATTAGGCAAACCGACGATGCCGCATTTGAAGCCCATGAACTCGGTCCTTGAATCAGTCCTTTGGACGGCGCTTCGCCAGCCAGTTCTTCAGGTTCTCGGCAAGCGCCGTAGCACGCTTGGCGGCTCGATCGCCCGCCGGATGAGGGCCGCGCTCCGGCCGCTGCCCGGTGGGAGCGCCCTCCTCCGTGCGTCGGCGCCGGGTAGGTGCCGGTTCAGTCTCCGCGTTCGCAGGCTCGCGTTGGCGCGCCACGTCGGTCAGAAAGCGGGCCGCGTCCCCACTGGCGAGGCGCGGCGCCGCATCCGCCATGGCATCGAGGAGCGGCTCGAGCCAATCGACATCGGCACGGGCGACGTCGTGCAGCACCCACGACTGCACGAGCTCCTTTGCGCCGGGATGACCGATACCGATGCGAACGCGCTCGTATTCGTTGTCGAGATGTGCGGTAATCGAGCGCAGACCATTGTGCCCGGCATTACCGCCACCCGTTTTCACCTTCAGCTTGCCGGGCAGGAGGTCCAGCTCGTCGTGAAAAACCACGATGTCGCCGGTGGCAAGCTTGAGGAACCGCGCCGCCTCTCCGACGGCGCGGCCGCTCTCGTTCATGTAGGTGTCCGGCTTGAGCAGGAGGACTTTGGTGCCATCAAGCTCGCCGTCGGCTGCCAGGCCCTGGAACCGCCGGCGCCACGGCCCGAAGGCGTGGCGCTCGGCAATCCGCTCGACGGCCATGAAGCCGACGTTGTGACGATGCCGGGCGTACTTGGCCCCGGGGTTCCCGAGACCGACGAAGAGCTTCATGGCTCACTCGCGCGTGCTGGCCGCCCAGGGACGGGCCGACTTCGACGGGCCTACTTCTTGCCCTTCGGGGCCTCCTTGGCGGCAGGCGCAGCCTTCGCCGCGGCTCCTGCTGCAGCCGGGGCCGCCTTCGCATCGCCAGCCGGAGCACCGGCAGCGGCCGCGGTGGCCTCGTCGTCATCCTTGCCACCGGTACCGGCGATCGTCGCGATGGTGAAGTCGCGGTCGGTGATCGTCGGCGCCACCCCTTCCGGCAGCGTCACCGCCGAAATATGGATGGACCGCCCGATGGTAAGGCCGGTCAGATCGATTTCGAAGTGCTCCGGAATCGCGTTCGCCGGACACCAAACCTCGACCTCGTGACGCACGATGTTGAGCACACCACCCCGCTTCAAGCCCGGCGAGAGCGCCTCGTTCACGAAACGCACAGGTACGCCTACGCGCACCCGGTTATCCGCGCCGATACGCTGGAAATCCACGTGAAGGGGGAAGTCCTTGACCGGGTCGAGCTGGACATCGCGGGGGATTGCCTTGAGCACGCGCCCGCCGACGTCGATGTCGAACACCGTCGAAAGGAAACGTCCCTTTTTGATGAGGATAAACAGATCGTTGGCATCGATCTGGATCGTATCTGCAGTGCTCTCGTCGCCGCCGTAGACGACGGCCGGAACATTGCCGGTGCGCCGAACAGCACGAGCGGCCCCCTTGCCGCCTGCTGCGCGCGCCGAAGCCTTGATAACATTGGCCTGGGCCATTCTGCTGTCTCCAAACAAAACCGGCCCCGACCATCATATGACCGGGGCACCTGCTTCTGCCGCCGGCCTCCAAGGGTGCCGCGCGGGCTCTCAAGACATTGAGATGCGCCGCTTATAGCGATCACGCGGCCGGAGCGCAATGTAGCCTTACCGGGGCTAGCCCAGCGGCATTCCGTCCGTCCCCGGAGTGAAGACTGCCGGTTGAGGTGGCGTTGTGCTTTACACGGCGCGGGTGTTGACTTGGGGCAACGCCGCACAGCAGTTACTAACAAATCTTATAATTTCGCTTCCCTTTACCACCGCCCCAACCATTAATGACCCCCTAAGAGGGTGAGTCGGCATCTGTACGAAGCGCGGCCGAGTATGAGTAGCTTCGGGGGCTCCGTGAGTATGTGTACCGTTTGTCGCGTTTGCGAAGGGTAGCATCAACTCACGGATCCAAGTGGCAGAGCGAATGGCAGTGACTCAAATTTGCAAACGGGCGCCAACCTTTGGGGGCGGTAAATCATTGCGGAGGCTGGGGGCGGCAAGTCTGCTCGTAGCGAGCTGCGCCCTCTTTGCAGTGCCCGTCCAAGCCGAAACGCTGCATCAAGCCTTAGCCGCTGCTTACAAATACAATCCCCAGATCGATGCCGAGCGGGCGCGCCTTCGTGCGACCGATGAGAGCGTATCGATCGCCAACTCCGGCTTTCGCCCGAACATAGGTGCTTCTGCCGACATCACACGTGACTGGCAGCGCACGCGCCCGCCGAGTGTCGGGGACGGGGGTAATACCTCCAAGGGCTACTCCGTTAATGTGACCCAGCCCATTTTCCAGGGCTTCCGCGTGATCAACGCGGTGAACGAAGCCGAGGCCACCGTACGTGCCGGCCGGGAAATCCTCCGCACGACCGAGCAGGGCATTCTCCTGCAGGCCGTCACGGCCTTCATGGATGTCATTCGTGACCAGGCGATCGTCCGCCTTCGCGAGAATAACGTGAACGTTCTCTCGCGCGAGCTACAGGCAACACGCGACCGTTTTGCTGTCGGCGAGGTGACACGGACGGACGTCGCGCAGGCCGAAGCCCGGCGAGCGGCCTCGATTTCGGCCCTCGACACCGCGCGGTCGAATCTCAAGATTAGCCGTGCGACGTTCGAGCGCGTCGTCGGCCATCCGCCTGCCCGTCTCGTTGAGCCATCACCCTTCGGTCGCATCCCGAAGTCGCAAAACGAAGCGATCTCGATCGCGACGCGCGAAAGCCCGGAAGTCGTTGCGGCGCTCTATCGCGAGCAAGCGGCGCGCTACGTCGTCGACCGCATCTGGGGTGAATTGCTGCCGACGGTGAGCGTGGATGCTGGCTACTCCCAGCGCTTCGATCCCAGTCAGTCGATAGACGAGCGTGAAGGAGCCTCGGTCTCGGGTCGCATAAACATTCCGATCTACGAGGGCGGCTCGGTTCATGCTCGTGTCCGTCAGGCTAAGCACGCCCATCTTGCGCAGCTGCAAGAAATAGAGCGGGCTCGGACGGAGGCGCGTGAAGCGGTCGCTTCGTCGTGGGCATTGCTCACGGCCTCTCGTGCGCAGCTCGAATCCGATCAGGCCGCCGTGTCGGCCGCCCGTACAGCTCTGACCGGTGTCCGCGAGGAGCAGAAGGTCGGTCAGCGCACGATCCTCGACGTACTGAATGCCGAGCAGGAGTACTTGGCGAGCCAGGTTCAACTCGAAACCACGCGCCGCAACCTCGTGGTCAATTCGTATCTCGTTCTCCAGTCCGTCGGACGGCTGAGCTCCGAGTACTTGAGCCTGACGAAGCTGGTCTACGATCCGGAGGTTCATTACAGCGAGGTTCGCCGCAAGTGGTGGGGTATCAGTATCACCCACAGCGACGGCCGCCGCGAAGATCATGACCTCTGGGACAAGCACGGCTCCAAGCACAAGCCGATGAAGTGAGAGCAAGTGGCTTTCTTGGCCGCCTTGCTATCCACGCCTCCCGTCAGCCC
>JAEYYJ010000321.1 GCA_023430845.1 Pseudomonadota bacterium | reverse complement strand
TCAGGCCGCGTCGCCGCCGCCATCGACACGCCGATCGCGAGCGGAGAGACGGAAGCCACGCGCTACGGTTTTCGCGAAATGCTCGCGCACGGTTCGGCAGACATCTGGATGGCCGATCTCGGTCGCGTGGGCGGTGTCAGCGAGTTCATCAAGGTCGCGCATCTGGCAGCCGCGCACGACATCGCCATTTCCAACCACCTTTTCACGGAGCAGAGCGTCTCGATCCTCGGCGCGTTCGCGAATGCGACGTGGCTCGAATACATGCCGTGGACGGCCATGCTCTACCGCGAGCGCATCGTCATCGAGAACGGTCACGTCGCCGTTCCGGATCGCCCTGGCCTCGGCTTCACCTTCGATCCGGATGCCATCGAACGCTATCGCGTGCGCTGAAGTTCAAAAAGACGGGTGGGTCAGGGAGGGTGTCTCTCCCTGTGGGGCGTGGGGCTAGCCCCACTCGCGCCAAAGGCGCGAACAGGGCTTCCGCCCTGTACCCAACCGGGGGACACCCCCGGAACCCCCGTCTTTTATTGATTTCTCGTGATAGCGCGGGCCGTCTGCTCGATGTAGACGACGATCGACTCGGAAATCGCAGCGCCAGTAATGCGCTCGGCGAGCGAGATCGCTGGCGCGACCGTTACGCCGACCACGATCGGGCCTTGGCGCGCGGCAATGACATCGACACCGGCAAGCTCGAGACCGAGAACGTGCACGACCTGCTCGGCCACGCCACGCGTCGCTTCGACGGCGGCACCATCGTCCGTGCGCCACTCGCCCTCGCTGTCTATGTCATCACGACCGCGCACACGTCGCGACATCGCGGCGACGGCACGGCTGCCAACGACCGTATGGCGCACGAGAAGTCCTAGCGCCTGGCCACCGAAACCTTCCGCGAAAAGATGCCGGTCGGCCGCATCCGGGTTGGCAGCCGCGCTACTGACTGCCGCAGCCGGCACTGGAATGCCAGCGCGCGCAAGAAGCTGACGCGTCGCAAGGGGATCGGCGACGCGCAACAGCGCATCTGGACCATTGACGACGACGGCGCCGAGCGTCTCGAATTGGCGTGCGACGGCGGCCGAGAATGTCGGCGTACCGCGCCCTGGCCGCACGATCAGTGCATCGCAGTGGGGCACCGATGATCCGTCGAGCAGGATCGCCGGATCACTCGTGTCGATGAAGAGCGAAACGCGATCCCGGTCCACCATGATGAGCTTGTGGCCGCGCCGCTCAGCGACGCGCTGTATACGCCGGTTGGTGGCGTTGTCGGGCCGACGCGTGAGGAGACCGATGGTGAGCGAGCGGCGATCGTCGGCGGTGCGCGTTGGGATTTCGTAGAGACGATAGCTGAGACGCGGCTGGCGGAAGGAGGTCGCCGGATCGACCAGCATGTCGTCCTGAATGGCCTGGCGGCCGATGAGCATGCGATAGCTCATAGCCTCGCGGTTGGTGAGCGTGAGTTCGATCGGCCAGGTCCGCTCACCGAGCTTGAGCGAGGTGCGGATGACGTGGCGCATCTCGCGCTCGCCATTGGAGCTCGTCACCTCGCGATGATCGATGACCTCGGCGGTGCAGATGACCTCGACGTCATTGCGGCCAGGTATAGGGTGCACACCGAAGCGCACCATGCGCCGCGCGGCGGATCCATACGGCTCGACGAAGAAGGCGTGCAGCGCGGAAGTCTTGGCGCCGGTGTCGACCTTGGCCTTGACCGCAGGCAGGCCGAGGTCGGGAAGGCCGACCCATTCCTCCCAGCCGAGCACGAAGGCCTCAGACACGTCCTTTTCCTCAATTTCGCGGTTGCCGGATCGGTCTGCCGAGCAGGTAACCCAGAGAGAGCGCCCGCGCAACGCAAACCCGGTGCTTACCATATGATAGGCGATAGGATGGCGATCCGCCGGAATGACAATTGACCGGGACGGCCGTGTTGCCTATCTGAGCGGCATGGCCAAACTTCCGATCATCATCCTGCCCGATCCCCTGCTGCGTCAGCCCTCGGCGCCCATCGAGCGTGTGGACGGCGAGCTGAACCAGCTCATCGACGACATGCTGGAAACCATGTACGCGGCGCCGGGCGTGGGGCTCGCTGCCGTGCAGGTCGGTGTGCCGCGCCGTCTCCTCGTCCTCGATGTCACCGACAAGGAGGATGAGAAGCAGCCGATCGCCATGATCAATCCGGAGATCGTCTCGCTCGGCGGCGAAATGCGGATGCACGAGGAAGGGTGCCTCTCCATTCCCGACGTGCGCATCGAGATCGAGCGGCCCTCATCGCTGACCGTGCGTTATACGGATCGCGCTGGCGCACGGCAGGAGCTCACCGCGGACGGTCTGCTTGCGACCGCCATCCAACATGAGATGGATCATCTCGACGGCAAGTTGATCATCGACTTTCTGACCCGCCTGAAGCGTGACATCATCGTGCGGCGCTTTCGTAAGCAGGCAAAGGACGGCCCTGCCGCCTAGGATTTGTTTGCTTCGCTCGCGCTGGCAGGCGAGAGCGGGTCGCCTCGATCTTGGAGCCTATGAACATGCTGCGCATCGTTTTCATGGGCACGCCGGATTTCTCGGTTCCGACGCTCGCGGCCATCGCTGAAGCCGGTCATACGATCGCTGCCGTCTATTCCCAGCCGCCGCGCCCGGCCGGGCGCGGGATGCATGAGCAGAGATCGCCCGTCCACAAATTCGCCGAAACGGCGGGCATTCCAGTCCTCACGCCGCGCACGCTGCGCGATCCTACGGCCCAGGCGGCTTTCGCGGCACATGACGCCGATGCCGCCGTCGTGGTGGCCTATGGCCTCATTCTCCCCCGACCGATCCTCGAAGCCCCGCGCTTCGGGTGTTTCAATCTTCATGCTTCGGCGCTCCCCCGCTGGCGGGGCGCTGCGCCCATTCAGCGCGCGATCATGACCGGGGATACGCAGACCGCAGCGAGCATCATGCGCATGGATGAAGGTCTCGATACGGGGCCGGTGTGCGCGCACGAACCGCTCACGATCGACCCGGACATGACGGCGGGCAAGCTGCACGATCTCATGGCCGCGCGAGGTGCCACCCTCATGGTCGATGTGCTGAACACATTGGAGCGCGGCGCGCTGGCATGTACGCCGCAGCCGGTCGAAGGCGTGACCTATGCGGCCAAGATCGAGAAAGCCGAGGCTCAGATCGACTGGACGCGCTCAGCGGTCGAGGTGCGCAATCAGATCCATGGTCTCTCGCCATGGCCGGGCGCCTATCTCGAGATCATGAATGAGGGGCGTATCGAGCGGATCAAGGTGCTGCGCGCCGCGCTCGCAGACGGCTCAGGCGATCCCGGCACATTCATCGATGACGTCGGAACGATCGCCTGTGGCTCCGCTGCCGTCCGCCTCATCGAGGTGCAGCGCGCTGGCAAGCGGCCCATGAGCCTGGGAGAACTGCTGCGCGGGTTCGCACTGCCGGCTGGGCTGCGCGCACGCGTTGCAGATGCTGCAAAGCATTAAGCATTGTTACCAAATTCTTAACGCATCCTTCAGCGGCGCAGGTAGTATCGTCCACTTATGTATTCCAGTTGGAGTTGTAGCGTCATGCACCGTCCGCTGCTGTCGACCTCCCTGCTCAGCCTCGTCCTGCTGACCGCCGGCGCCAGCGCCGCCGCAGCAGCCTCGCTCACGCGTATCGAGACGCGCCCCTTCTACGGCGCCACGGTGACCATCGAGGAAGGTGTGCGCGTGTTCCGCCCGCTGCCGCCACACAGCCAGATCATCATCAATCCGGATGGCAAGACGCCGCTTAATCTGACGATCGAGGAGCGTAACGTCACGGTCCATCACCACCAGACCATCACCGAGGCAGAACCGGCCGACGTACGATTCGGCTACGGCGGCGGCTTTTATCCCGGCAATGCGCTCAAGGATCGTCGCTTCAGGCATCATCGTCGCCACGGCGGCGGTCATCTGATCCACGTCCCGCGCTCCGGAGGGGCGGGCTTGATCGGCGGCGGCGGCGGTCGCGGCGGGAGATGAGATCGCCTACTTAAACATGCCCTCACGCAGATTGATGCCGTGATCCAGGTGCGCCTTCATTGCGCAGAGCATCTGCATCCACCCGCCGCAATTGTTGTATGAGGCTTTGAGCCCGCCCGGCGTCCCGCGCCAGCCTTCCTCGCTGATGGTCACGAGCGTGCGGCCGTCGTCGAGAGGCTCGAAGGCCATCGTGACCGTGGTCTGATAGCCCGCCGATTGCCCGGGGATAGGATCGCCGTCGTCCGCCGCCCAGCGCAACACGATCCGCTCGTTCTCGACGACCTCCGCCACGTCGACGGGGAAGGCGCCGGGAAAATCGCCGAACTCCCACATCACTGTCGCTCCAGTCTCGAGACGCCCCTTCGCGCCGCCGGTCGTGAAATAGCGGGACAGCTCCGTTGGATTGGCCACGGCCTCGAACACGTCGGCGACCGGCTTCGCGATCCGTGCGGAAACCTTGAACTTCAACTCCATGACTTCCTCCTACGCGTCTTGTGGATGTCCCTATTATGTTATATATCTATAACATGTCCAGTGAGGCGGCAAACGATCGTATTTTCAAAGCGCTGGCAGCAGAGACGCGACGCGCCATTCTCGATGCCCTGAAGGACGAGCCACAGACGACAGGTGCGCTCTGCACGCGCTTTCCAGAGCTCGACCGGTGCACCGTGATGCAGCACCTCAAGGTGTTGGAGGAAGCCGAACTCGTCATCGTTCGCCGCGCCGGCCGCCTGCGCTGGAATCATCTCAACCCGTTGCCGATCAAACACATTCACGACCGGTGGATCGGCCCCTATGCGGCCCGCAGCGTCGAGATGCTCGCTAAACTGAAAAAAACTCTGGAGCGCTGACCCGATTGCCGTCTGCCGGGCGCTTGCCCCACGCCTTGCCATCATTCTGGTGATAAGGATATCGGAGCAGTGGGGGACAAATGGCATCTGGGTTGCGGTCGATGATCAGGCTGACGCCGGGCGAGCGCCTGCATCTTGCGCGCCTGGCCATGGCGCGGACCCGGCGCCGCGCCGTGAGCCGGGCCATGCGCACGCGCGCGCTGCGGTGGCTCGCAGGCCCTGCCATCGCCGACGAGCTGCTGATCGTTCCGCCGGACCTGCGCACGCCCGATCCGAGCCTTTTCGAAGAACTCGCCGCCGGTCAGCTCGGCCTAGGCGGCGCCATCGTCGACCTCAATGGCCACTCGCCTTTCGCGCTGCTGCCGCCGACGCCGGCGTGGGCGCGCGAGCTCAACGGTTTCGGCTGGCTGCGTGACCTGCGCGCCGCGAACAGCGATGCCGCCTACGCCATGGCGCGCCGTCTCGTCGCCGAATGGCTCCAGCGCAATGCGCTCACCTTCATGCGCACCGATCCACACGCGGTCATCGCACGCCGTATCATCTCGTGGATCAGTCATGCTGGCCTGATCCTCGAAGG
>JAEYYJ010000042.1 GCA_023430845.1 Pseudomonadota bacterium | reverse complement strand
CGATCGTGCTCTCGGGCGGACCGATGCTCAACGGCTGGTTCAAGGGCGAGCGCACGGGCTCCGGCACGATCGTGTGGAAGGCGCGCGAGATGATGGCGCGCGGCGAGATCGAGTACAAAGAGTTCCTCGAGCTGGTTGCGTCGTCGGCACCGTCCGCCGGCCACTGCAACACCATGGGCACGGCTTCGACCATGAACAGTCTCGCTGAGGCGCTGGGCATGAGCCTGCCCGGCTGCGCGGCCATTCCGGGGCCGTACCGCGAGCGCCAGCAGATGGCGTATCTGAGCGGTAAGCGCATTGTCGAAATGGTGTGGGAGGATCTGAAGCCTTCCGATGTCCTCACGCGTCATGCCTTCGAGAACGCGATCGTCGTGAACTCGGCGATCGGCGGCTCGACGAATGCGCCGATCCACCTGAACGCGATTGCGGCTCATATCGGCGTCGAACTCGACAACGATGACTGGGAAAAAATCGGCTACGACGTTCCGCTGATCGTGAACCTGCAGCCGGCCGGTGAATATCTCGGCGAGGAGTATCATCGTGCAGGTGGCGTGCCGGCCGTGGTCGCGGAATTGATCGCCAAGGGCAAGATCAACAAGAAAGCCATGACGGTGAATGGCCGGTCGCTCTATGAGAACTGCGAAGGCAAGTTCGCGTCGGACCGCGATGTCATCAAGACGTACGATCAGCCGATGAAAAAAAGCGCGGGGTTTCTCAACTTCAAGGGCAACCTGTTCGACAGCGCGATCATGAAGGCGTCGGTGATCTCCGAAGAGTTCCGCCAGCGTTATCTTTCGAACCCCAAGGATCCCGAGGCGTTCGAGGGCCGCGCGATCGTGTTCGATGGCCCGGAGGACTATCACAAGCGCATCGACGATCCGAAGCTGGAGATCGATGCGTCGTGTCTGCTCTTCATGCGCGGCACGGGGCCGGTCGGCTATCCCGGTGCAGCCGAGGTCGTGAACATGCGCGCGCCCGACTATCTGCTGAAGAAGGGCATCACGTCGCTGCCTTGCATCGGCGATGGACGTCAGTCCGGCACCTCGGGCAGCCCCTCGATCCTCAATGCGTCGCCGGAAGCGGCGACAGGTGGTGGCCTCGCGCTGCTCAAGACGGGCGATATCGTGCGCATCGATCTCAGAAAGCGCACGGCCGACATCAAGATCAGTGCGGCCGAGCTGCAGAAGCGGCGCGATGCACTCGCCAAGTCCGGCGGCTACAAGTTCCCGGATCACCAGACGCCGTGGCAGGAAATCCAGCGCGGCATTGTCGATGAGCTGTCGAACGGCATGGTGTTGAAGCCAGCCGTGAAGTACCAGCGCATTGCCAAGACGAAGGGCTTGCCGCGCGATAATCATTGAGCGGCGTGAATTGAGCTTCGGCCCGCTTGGCAGGAATGCCTCGCGGGCCGTTGCGCGACGGATCGGCGGGTTGCAAGAGTGCCGCCCAAGGAACAACGAAAGGATCGGTCATGCGCATTCTGGTCATGGGTTCGGGCGGTGTCGGCGGCTATTTCGGCGGCCGTCTCGCGGCGGCGGGCAACGATGTCACGTTCGTCGCGCGCGGGGGCCACCTCGCGGCCATGCGCGAGAACGGCCTCCTCCTCGACAGCCTGCTCGGCGAAGCGCTGGTCAAGCCGGCCAAAGCGGTGCTCGATCCTGCCGAAGCCGGCACGCCCGATATCGTGATCTTCGCGACCAAGATGGTGGACGCCGAAGCCGCCGCCGCGCAGCT
Organism: Pseudomonadota bacterium; assembly: GCA_023430845.1. Taxonomy (GTDB): domain Bacteria; phylum Pseudomonadota; class Alphaproteobacteria; order Rhizobiales; family Hyphomicrobiaceae. The sequence goes on along the minus strand of JAEYYJ010000042.1, from coordinate 1,071 downwards.
CAAGCCCGTCGTCGGGCCCGAGACCATCGTGATCGCCTTCCAGAATGGTGTCGAAGGCGCGGATGTCGTGAAGCAGGTGATCCCGGCTGCGCACGTCATTCCCGGCGTCGCGCGGATCGCCTCGCACATTCCCCGGCCCGGCGTGATCGAGCATCGCAGCAAGTTCGCGCGTATCGAATTCTCCGAGCCGGACGGCTCGAAGAACGAGAAGCTCGAAGCCTTCCACGCGCAGTGCAAGGCGGCGGGCATCGATGCCATCATGCCGGCCGACATCCGCCGCGCACAGTGGATTAAGTTCGCGATGCTGGCGCCGTTCTCCGGCGTGACGGCGCTCACGGGGCACGCGGCCAAGGAGCTGCGCAACGCCGCGGGGACCTATGGCCTCCTGAAAACCGCCGTTCAGGAGGTGATCGACGTCGCCAAGGCCGAGGGCATCGCGATCAAGCCCGGTGACTACGAAAGCGTCATGAAGACCATCGACGACCTGCCGGACGGCATGGTCTCGTCGATGGCACACGACAAGCGCGCGGGGAAACCCCTTGAAGTGAATTGGCTTTCCGGCGGTGTTGTGCGCGTGGGGGCGCGCCACGGTGTGCCGACGCCCACGCACGCCTTCATCGCGCAGGCCCTCTCGGTGGATGCGGCCGGCGAAGCGCGGGAGGGCAAGTAGGCGCGCGGGAGCTGTAGGAAACATCGCTACAGCTCTAAGTGGAAAACGCGCTCCGCAGGGTTGCTCCTTCGCCACGAGTCCATTAAATTAACCCTCGTCCGCCTCGGGGGAGACGGGAATTGGCCATAGCCGTGGCGATGCTGCCACAATTCGGCAAAGGCCTGGATGACGGGGGAGTTTCCCATGATCATGCGTGCCGGCATCGCATTTGCCCTCGTGCTCGCGCTTGCGGGCTGCCGTGACGACCTCACCGCGATGAAGCTTGGCGGTCCGGGTTATGGCTCGGTCGCGGAGGCGCAGGCGCTGGAGCGCTTCGGCATTGATCGCCTGCCCGAGAAGACGATGGGCGACCGTATGCTGGCTGCCATGGCGCTCGAGCGCGTGACCGGCCTCAAGCCGGA
>JAEYYJ010000283.1 GCA_023430845.1 Pseudomonadota bacterium | reverse complement strand
TCGATGAGGACATGGACGTCGTCGTCGCGGGCGCCGAGCCGGCTATCGATGGCGGCCAGTAGGTCCGAGATGCCCTCACCTGTGGCTGCCGACACGAGAATGCATGAGCGGTCACAGCGGGCGGCGTCGTTCGCCAGTTCCTCGCGCACGTCGGGATCGAGCCGGTCGATCTTGTTCCACACCTCGATGACCGGGCTGCCGGCCGCTTGCGGATCGATGCCGAGATCGTGGAGTACGCCCTCGACGTCGCGGGCCTGGGCATCCGTATCCGGCCGCGAGATGTCGCGGACATGCGCAATGAGATCGGCGCCAACGACCTCTTCGAGTGTCGCGCGGAAGGCGGCGACGAGTGTCGTCGGCAGGTTGGAGATGAATCCGACGGTGTCGGAAAGGATGATCCGTCGGCCGCTCGGCAGCGCGACTTCGCGCATGGTGGGATCGAGCGTCGCGAACACCTGATCCTTGGCCATGACGCCCGCGCCAGTGACGCGATTGAAGAGTGTCGACTTGCCGGCGTTCGTGTAGCCGACAATCGCGACGACGGGATAGGGCACCTTGGCGCGCCCCGCACGATGGAGCGCGCGCGTGCGCACGACGCCTTCGAGATCCTTCTTCAGCGCATCGATGCGATCCTGGAGCATGCGCCGGTCGAGTTCGAGCTGGCGCTCACCGGGGCCGCCGAGGAAGCCGCCGCCGCCGCGCTGGCGCTCGAGATGGGTCCAGGAGCGCACGAGACGGCTTTTCTGGTAGCTCAAGTGCGCGAGCTCGACCTGCAGACGGCCCTCTCGCGTGCGCGCGCGCCGACCGAAGATCTCCAGAATGAGGCCCGTGCGGTCGATGATTTTGACATTCCACGCGCGTTCGAGATTGCGCTGCTGCACAGGGCTGATGGCGTGATCGACGATGACGAGTCCGGTCTCGCGCTCCTCGATTTCCGCCTTGATCTCGTCGACCTTGCCGCTGCCGAACAGCGTCGCGGGGCGCGGCTGCGGCACGGGCACGACAATGCCGCCGGCGACATCGAGATCGATGGCCTGGGCGAGGCCGACTGCCTCCTCGAGACGATCGGCATTCGCGCGCGGCACGGGCGCATGACGCGGATCGCTGCGCGCGTGATCGATACGTTGCGCGCGATCGGCGCCTAGCACCGGCACCAGCACGAGGGCGCGCATGGGCGGCGGCAATACGGGATCGGCGCTCCGGCGGCGACGCCGTGGCTCAGGCTTCGGTATCTTATCGTGCACCGTGATCGGCTGATCCTGGCCTTACTGCCCTTCGGCCGGATCCACATCCATCAAATGGACCGGCTGCCCGGGCATGATCGTGGAAATCGCGTGCTTGTAGACGAGCTGCGAATGCCCGTCGCGCCGAAGCAGAACGCAGAAATTGTCAAACCATGTGACGATGCCTTGCAATTTCACGCCATTGACCAGGAATATGGTGAGCGGCGTCTTGTTCTTGCGCACGTAATTGAGAAAAGTGTCCTGCAAACTTTGTACGCGCTCGGCAGCCATGACGGCCCTCATTCTTTGTTTTCTTGTATCGCGTCTACACAACGCGTTCGAGGCCGCACGACGTATCCGGACAGAGCGTATGCCTCCGATCCAGATGCCTGTGCGGCACAATGCAGCCCGGTGATCATCCCGTTCATGCATTGTGCTCCCATGAAATAAAGGCAAAGTGGCGCTCTGGCAAGTCATAGGTTGCACGCGCGCAACGCTGCTTCAGCCCGCCGAGGCCCTTTGCGCAGTCTTCTTAAGGTGCGCCAATGCCCCGTGTGCCGCAGCCCTTCCGCTCGCGAAGCAGGCTTGCAAGAGGTAGCCGCCGGTCGGTGCTTCCCAGTCGAGCATTTCGCCCGCGCAGAAGACCCCGGGCAGCTTCGTCAGCATGAAATCGTCATTGATTTCCTGCCACGAAATGCCGCCTGCGGTCGATATGGCGGTCTCGATAGCGCCGAGCCCGGTGACGACGAGTGGGACGGCCTTGATCAGGCCGGCAAGTGCCGCTGGTTCGCCCGGCAGGCGGTTTGCGACACCTTCGCGGAGAACCGCCACCGCCGCGGGCGAGAGGCGCCCCGCCTTGCGCAGGATATTGCTCTGCGTGTCTCCCTTGCGTGCGGATGCAAGTCGAGCGGCGAGCGCCTCAGCACTGATATCCGGCCGAAGATCGATGCTGAGCGCGGCCGATCCATGATCTCGGACCGCCGTGCGCAGGGCGCTCGAGAGTGCGTAAATGGCCCCGCCTTCGAGACCGCTCGCAGTGACGATCGCCTCGCCGCGGCTGGCCGCTGTGCCGCAACTCACGGCGATGCGCTTCAGGGGCGCACCTGCGTGGCGTTCGACGAGCGTGCGGCTCCAGCCAATGGAGACGCCGCTGTTGGCCGCCTCCAGAGGCGCGACCTCGATGCCTTTTGCTCCGAGAAGTGTCGTCCAATGTCCGTCGGAGCCGAGACGCGGCCAGCTCCTACCGCCGAGTGCGAGGATCACCGCCTCGGCGTTGATCTCCACGCGTTTGCCCTCGGCGTCGGCAACGACTACGCCGCCTGTTGGCAGAAAATCCACGAGGCGATGGCGCAGGCGCAGCTCCACGCCAAGGGTCGCGAGACGCCCTAGCCACGCGCGCAGCAGCGGCGAGGCTTTCATGGCGCGCGGGAAAACGCGTCCACTCGTCCCAACGAAGGTTTCCTGCCCCAGCGCCTGAGCCCAGGCCACCAGCGCCTCGGGCGGGAAGGCGCGGATGGCTGGCTCGAGTGCCGCGCGAGCGTCGCCATATCGTCCGAGGAAGCTCTCGATAGGTTCGCTGTGCGTGAGATTGAGGCCGCCGCGCCCGGCCATGAGGAGCTTGCGGCCGGCACTCGGCATCTGCTCGATCAGCGTGACGG
>JAEYYJ010000252.1 GCA_023430845.1 Pseudomonadota bacterium | reverse complement strand
TGTCGTCGATGACACCTACCAGCGGCTTGCCGCTCGAATGCAGCAGTTCGGCCGCTTCCGAGAGCGGGGCACGGTAGTTGATCGTTGGAACATCCCGCTCCATGACCTCGATTACCGGCGTATCGGGGCCGCTGGTCGAGAGGGCCTGGATCATGCCGTCGCGGGTCAGCACGCCGCGCAGGCGGCCGGCGCCGTCCGTGATCGGGAACTCGCGCTGCGGGGTGCCGAGGAGGGCGCTGACGGCATCGCCGACGCTCGCGTTCGTCTCGAGATGGGTGAAGGAGGTGATCGTCGCGTCCCGCATGCTGGCGCGCTTGGTCGCGTCACCGAGTTCCACCGCATAGGTCTCGTGGCTCGCGGCGAGAAACACGAAGAGCGCGATGAAGATCAGCAGCGGATTGCCGAACAGGCCGAGAAATCCCAGGCCGAAGGCGGCAGCCTGCCCGATGCGGGCTGCGATCCGCGTCGCGGTGACCTTGTCGAGTTTGTAGGAGAGCAGGGCCTTCAGTGCGCGCCCGCCGTCCATCGGAAAAGCGGGAAGCAGGTTGAACACGACCAGCATGATGTTGATCAACGCCAGCCGGGAGACGAAATCGATGTTCTGGAGTGCGGCGGGATCCGCCTGACTGTTCGGGATGCTGGCGCCGAAGAACGCGAACAGGACGAAGGCGATGGCGACGTTCACGGCCGGGCCGGCCAGCGCGATCAGCAGCTCCTGGGTAGGGTTGTCCGGCATCTTCTCGATGCTGGCGACGCCCCCGATCGGCAGCAGGATGATGTCCTTGGTGCCGATGCCGAACCGGCGCGCCATGAGGACGTGGCCGTATTCGTGGGCGAGCACGCAGGCAAAGATCGCGACGATGAAGCCGACGGCAGCGAAACCGGCCGCCGCTCCTCCTTGGCTGCCGGCAACCAGCCCGAACCAGGCGAGTAGCAGGAAAAAGGTCAGGTGGATTCGGACCTCGGTACCGGCGATCCGGCCGAGCGATATGGACCAACCCATCATGAGAAAAGTGATCCTTCCGCGTTCATCACGAAACGCTTCAACCTAACAGAAGATCAAGCGTTCCGCGACCTGAGGCGGCGTGCCAGCGCGCGCAAGAAGGGAATTTTGCAGCGCACGAACTGTCTGTGCTCATGCCTGCAGAGAGTCGCGGTCTTTTGCTCAGACGGGCACTTAAGTGGCCCGAAATTATTATTTCGATTCCAATGTTTATCATCCGCGGGGCTGGCTGATTATCGGGATGGAGGCGGCGCCCTTATCCACAGAGTTTGAATGAGTCAAGAAGACACGTGCATAAAATGGGATGATGCTGTATATATCTGTGGTGACAGAACATCTTGTCAGGGCGGGACGAGAGGTTGTGTCGCAGTGAGTCGGCATCGTGTGGGGTGCCGGTGTGCGGGGTGTGTCATGTTAGTCAAGCCCATGATCATGGTGATCGTATCCGCGCTGCTTGGCCCTGCTATGGGGGTCGGCCTGTTCCTATTGATGCAGGTCCACTGAAGCCCGTTGAGCGATCGGATCGCGCCGCATATCATCTCGCAGGGGATGACCGAATAATCGTTTTCATCCGCAGGCGCTGACGTTGTGGACCGCTCACCGGGTTTGCGAGCGCTATTCTCCGCGCGGCCGATCCGCGTTTCCATCGATGGCCTCACGAATCGCCTGGGCAAGTTTGACCTGACGATAGGGCTTCATCAGCACCTTGATGCGCAGCACGTCGATTTCCCCGCTGTCGATCAGGCCGCCTGCATAGCCGGTCGTCAACAGCACCGCGATTTCCGGGTGGGTGGCGCGCAGGCGCTGCGCGAGTTCCAGGCCCGATATGCCGCCGGGCATCATGTAGTCGGTGAAGACGATCGCCGGCTTGAGCCCGTTCGCTATGGCCTTGAGCGCCTGGTTCGCATCGCTGACCGCCTGCACCTCGTAACCGAGCGCCGTCAGCCGCTGGACGGTGAGGCGGCGCACATTCGCGTCGTCCTCGACGGCCAGGACCATTTCGCCGCGCCCGATCGGCAGCGGCTCTTCCTGTCGCTGTGTCCGCGCGGAGACGTCGTCCGCATCGGCGCGTGGCAGATAGATGCGCACCGTCGTTCCTTTGCCAATCTCGCTGTAGAGCGTCGCGTGGCCGCCGGACTGGCGAGCGAATCCGTAGACCGATGCGAGGCCCAGGCCGCTGCCTTTGCCCGGCGCCTTGGTCGTGAAAAACGGTTCGAAGGCGCGCTCGGAAACCTCCGGCGACATGCCGTGGCCGTTGTCGGTCACCGACAGTACGACGTACTGCCCGATGGGTAAGCCGGGGATCAGCTCGGTGCCGGCCGCGTCGAGCGTCGCGTTGCGTGTTTCGACGACGATGCGGCCACCGACTGGCATGGCGTCGCGTGCGTTGATGACCAGATTGACGATCGCGGTCTCTATGAGGCCCGGATCGGCGCGCGTCATCCAGAGATTGGCCGCGGGCATGACATCGAGGACGATGTTGGCGCCGATCGTACGGCGCAGCAGGTCCGCCACGGCAGTCACCATGCCGTTGAGTGAGATCTTCTGGCTTTCCAGGCGCTGGCGACGCGCGAACGTGAGCAGGTGGTCGGTAAGCTGGGCGCCCTTTTCGGCGGCTTCCTTGACCTCACGAAGAAGCTCGAGCTGGCCATTGTCGGAAAGGCGCGGCTCCAGCAGCTCGAGATTGCCGACGATCACCGTCAGCAGATTGTTGAAGTCGTGGGCGATGCCGCCGGTGAGTTGGCCGATGGCTTCGAGGCGCTGGGCCGTCCGCGTTGCGGTCTCGCGCTTGAGCTCGCGGGTGACGTCGCGCACCAAGGCTACATAGCCAACGCCGAGATTGGCGCCGTCCCGCACCTCCGACCAGACGGCCTCGCCCGGGAAGCGTTCGCCGTTGCTGCGGCGGAAGTTCGCGATAATGGGCGCCTGCGCCTGCGCCTGCGCCTGCGGCTGCTGCAGCTGGCGCTCCAGCGATGGCGCCGTCGCCGTGTGCTGTGTCGCCTCCTCCGCATCGTCGAAGAGCACGCTAATCGGTTGGTCGACGATCCGGTCTGCTTCATAGCCGAAGATGCGGGCGAAAGCCGGGTTCGCCACCTGGATCCTGCGATCCATGTCCGTGACGACGAAGGCATCCGGGATGCTGTCGAAAATCGAGTGGAACAGCGCCTCTTCGCGCGCGAGCTGGCGCTCCGTCAGCCGCTGCTGGCGAAGGTCGACCATGATGCCGGTAAAATAGTCGGCACCTCCCTCCACGAACTTTCCGACGGAGAGGTGGACGGGCACGCTGGACCCGTCCTTATGCTGGCCGACGACTTCGCGGCCGATGCCGATGATGCGCCGCTCGCCCGTCGCAAGGTGGCGCGCAATGAAGCCGTCGTGCGCGTCCGCCAGATCTTTCGGCATGAGCATTGACACGTTACGACCAATGAGTTCCGCCTCGGTGTACCCGAACATGCGCTCGACGGCGGGGTTGGCGCCTTGGACGATGCCGCGGGCGTCGATGGTAACGATCGCGGAGACGGCCGAGTCGAGGATGGCCCTGAGGCGCGCTGCGTCATTTGGCGTGGTGTTCATGTCGCGCTTTCTGCGCCGCCCGGTTTGTGACCGTCAGCATCAACGCCGCCCCAAAAGACGGTCCACCCTGGCTACCAAGCCCGGTTGATGACTGCAAGGATAGC
>JAEYYJ010000230.1 GCA_023430845.1 Pseudomonadota bacterium | reverse complement strand
TTCTTCACGAGTACGTTCATGTGGTCGCGTAAGAGTATCTGGCCGCGGCGTGCCAAAAGGCCGATAGTCACACCGCCCGTTGCAGCGGCGCGCAGTAAACCGGGCCGTCCGGTGCGCGCCTGCGCGGCGTGTTGGCCGAAGCCAGGGAGCACACTGATGCGAGACGAGTTGAACGCTGCCATGAAAACCGCCATGCGCGCGCAGGACAAGACGCGCCTTGGCACCATCCGCCTGATCCTGGCAGCGATCAAGGATCGCGATCTCGGCATCCAGAGTAAGACGGGCGATGCGGGGGCCGAGGCTTCCCGTATCAGCGACGCCGACATCGCGCAGTTGCTCGCCACCATGATCAAGCAGCGCCGCGAGAGCATCCGCATTTACGAGGAGGCCGGACGCCTCGAGCTCGCGCAGAAGGAAGCCGAGGAGATCGAAGTCATCTCGGAGTTCCTGCCGTGTCAGCTCGACGATGCGGAGGCGAAGAAGGCTATCCAGGGTGTGATCGCCGAAGCCGGCGCGACGAGCGTCAAGGATATGGGCCGTGTCATGGCGGTGCTGCGCGAGCGCTATCGCGGGCAGATGGATTTTGCCAAGGCGAGCGCGCTCGTAAAGGAACTATTGTAAGCGCTCGCGTGGCTCAATGGTAGGCAATGTAGCGGCCGAGGCCGACGACGCCGAGCCACGTCAACATCGACAGCGCGCCCGCAACACGCGCAAGGCCCGGCATCGGGGCTTGCGGCCCGAGCGTGTCGAGCGTCCTTACGATGTGATTGCCGAAAAATAGCGCGTGCACGATGCCGAAGGCGATCAGCGCCATCTTGATCTGGAAGATGCCGTTGTGGGCGACGTGGCTTGCTTCAGCCGTGAATAGAACACCCCCCGAGATGAGCACCGCAATGAGCGCCAGGATCGCGGCGCGGCGTGCGCCGCGCACGACGCGGGAGGGATCGGATCCGGTGAGCGCCCCCATGAGGCGCACATCCATCACCGCGATGGCACCTGCGAACAGCACGATAGCGACGACATGAGTAACGTTGGCCGTCGGGTAGATCCAGACGGACTGGCGGATCAGCGCACCGATCTCCGAATGCTCGAGGGCGGCGAGGATGCTGGGCGCTGTAGCGTTCATCAGCGCATCTCGATAGTCTTGCCGCCGGACGTGATCCGTTCGGCGCGCATTTCATTCGGCTGGACAGTCGATGGATAGCCGTAGACCGAGATTTCAGTGCCGACGGTAATAAGTCCGGGCAGCGCGCCGCGATTGCGCATGCGTGAGGTTGGGGCGAGGGTCACGGTCCACACTTTGTCGGCGGTCTGCACCGTCAGCGTCGCGTGCGGGTTCTCGTAATGGGAGGTGAGGATCTTGCCCGTAATGGTGATCGGATTCTTCGAGTCGTAGCTGCCCCAGCCATGATGGGCGAGGAGTAGTGCCGGCCAGATGCCGACCAGAGCTGCCGCGAGTGCTATGCGCTTGAGCATCGTGGTCCTCCTTCGTGCCAAGTTGGATTGCAGCATTCTACACGCGAGCCGTTACGACACGAGCGACAGCGCGGCGGCTCACGAAAGCGTGCGTGCCGCGTGCTTGTAGCCCATGCGCCGCTCGGGCGGCACGGGATGGCGCCCGGCGACACGTGAGAGGATCAGCGCCACGTCATCGTTGGAGCCCGCGGTGACTGCGCAGTCGAGGAAAAGCTGCTCGAGCACGTCCTGCTGCGCGTGGCTGCCGCCGAGACGGTACATGCCGCCGATCGCCGGCCGCATAACCCTGGCGGCGGCGGCGGGCTCGCCCTTCGCACGCAGGAGAACGGCTTCGCTGATCGGCAATGCGTAGTCGGCGACGAGGCGCGCGTTGAGCGTACCCGCAGTGGCGGCGTATGAGCGCATGGCCTCCAGCGCCCGCCCGCCGGCATCGAAGCGGCGTGTCGCTGCGAGTGCCATCATCCAGTGCGGTAGTGTGAAGGGCGAGAGACAATCGCCGATGCGCGCTTCGGCCTTATCGGCAATCTCGATCCAGCGTTTGCCGACATCGACGCCCTGTCGTTCGAGCCGGAAGAGCATCGACGACGCATTCTGAATGTCGATGTAGAGGTCGGGTTGCGCTTCCACGAGCGGGGAGGTGAGATCGCGGAAGTGGCGATCGTAGAGATCGAGGACGGTGTCGAATTCGCCGCGCTCGAAATGATAGAGCCCGCGATGCCACCACAGATGATGTTTGAGGTTGTTGCCGCCCTCCCAGTGCGGCTCGAGACCGGCGAGCCAATCGATGCCCTCGCCGGCGCGGCCTTGCATCTCGAGAATGTGCGCGACGGCATGGGCGGCCCATAGATCACCCTTGTCGACGTCGATCGCATCGCGGCCGGCGGACTCAGCCAGCGTGTAGTTGCCGAGTTCCTCGTGCGCGAAGCAGCGACAGGCGAGCAGCGTCCCCCAGCCGGCGAGGTCCGCGCCGTAGCGCGGCAGCGCCTTCTCGACCTCGCGCGCCATCGCGCCGGGCCGGCCCAGCCAGAACGCATTGAAGTGATGCAGGCGCAATGCCAGTACGTCGCGCGGGTGCTCGTCGAGGATCTGCTCCCAGACCGCGAGCGTGCGGTCGAGATCGCCATCAATCCAGTGACGCAGCGCAGCCGCATGGGCCTTCTCGCGTCCGTCCGCGCGACCGATCAGACCGCCGGCGGTTTCGAGTGCACTGACGGCGACGGGCACGTTGGCCTGCTTGAAGGAGAGCATCATGAGGTAGCCCTTCAGCACGTGGGCGAGGGCAAAGTCCGGATCGACGGCGAGTGTCAACTGGAGGTTGGCGCTGACGTCCGTTCTATATCTCAGGTAGCTCAGCACGGTTTTATTGAAGACTTCGGCCGCGGCGGCGCTCGGCGTGGAAAGGGGCAGGCCGTGCAGATCTGAGTGGGGCATGGGGCCTCCGGACGGCGGTTGAACGCTTCCAGAGATTAAAGGAGTGGCGCCACGAGGCAACTATTGGGACAGCCTCTGCGCGCGAGCCGAGTCTGATGCCAGCAAGTTAAAGGAAGAATTCTCGACGCAGAATTGGATAGTTAATTTTAGTCCATTATTAATGACCTAATAGCCGTCGGTGATGAACTCCTCAATAACTCAATGTGTTAATGGCCCGTCCATGTCTCCTGCTTATACACGCATCAAAAGGCGTTCAATTTGCAGGAGAAGGCGGTGTTCCAGTTCATTATTCCAGCCTCGGGCGTTTTGCGCCGAGCCCACGTTCGCTTTTCAGGAAAGCGTTTTACAAGAGACGAGCGCGGCTCGGTCCTGATCATGTTCGGTCTGGCGACGTTCGTGATTTTCACGCTCGTGGGGGCGGCCGTGGACTACGGCCGGGCCATTGTTGCGCGTGAGCGGCTGCAGGCGACCGTGGACAGCGCCGTGCTTGCGGCTGCACGCGTGTGGCAGATTGAGCAAGACATGGATCTCGCGGAGGAGAAGGCGATCGCGCATTTCGACGCCATGAAACCTCAGGGCGTGAATGCCCGCCTCACATCACTCGCGCCCGATACGGATCTGAATTCGATCACGGCCGAAGCCAGCGCCGAGGTCAAAGTTCCGTTCCTCAGTCTTGTGCTGAACGGTGAGCCGTTGAGGGTTTCCTCGCGCGCTCAAGCGACATTCTGCGTCGGCTGCCGCACTGGCGGTGGTAGCGGCGGCGACAACGATGGATACAGCGTCGAGGTCGCCATGATGCTGGACGTAACGGGCTCGATGGCCGGCAGCAAGATCGCCGATCTGAAAGAAGCCGCGAAAGACCTCGTCAAAATTCTCGTTTGGGATGACCAGAGCGAGTACACCTCGCGCGTTGCGATCGTGCCGTTCTCGCACGCGGTGAATGCAGGATCAGTGTTCGGCCCCGTCGTCGCATATAACCCGTCGTCGAACCTCAAATTCAACTTCCGCGACGGCAGAGAAAGAACATGGTATCGGACCAGCGCTTATTGCGTCTCCGAGCGCGGCGGTACGAACGCCTATACCGATGTTACGCCGACTGGCAATAATCGCCTGCCGCGGGTCTACTACGGAAGCTCCAGCGCCAGCAATTGCCAGCCGACCACGGCGGTGATGCCGCTCACGAACGACAAGTCCCTCCTCAACGACACGATCGATGGGTTGGTCGCGTCCGGCTGGACGGGTGGCAACCTCGGTACATCGTGGGCCTGGTATATGCTCTCGCCGCGTTGGTGGCAGGACATGCCCGGGAACGTGTATCCCAGCCGGCGTCCCTTGGGCGAAGTGCCGACCCTGTCGGCTGCGTGCAAGCGCACCGACCAGGTGTGCGCGGAGCCTCCGTCGTATGAGGGCGTCAAGAAGTACGCCGTGCTGATGACGGACGGCGAGTACAACATGCAGTTCTGCAATGGCTCGACGAACGGCACGACAGGCGCCTCGATCCCGGATCGCAACTCAGGTCCTGGCAACAGCGAGAAAGCCAACTGCACGTCGGGACTCGGCAGCTCGAATACGCAGGCGTTGGCGCTGTGCACAGCGATGAAGAACTCGGGGATCACCGTTTACACGGTCGGCTTCGGGCTTGGCACGTCGGGAACGCAGGTGGATATGCTGCGGGCGTGTGCTTCCAGCGACGGCCACTTCAGCAAGCCCGGCAAGCTCTTCTACAACACGCAGACGGGTGCCGAGCTTCGCAATGCCTTCCGTCATATTGCATCGTCGATTTCTCAGATCACGCTTCGCCAGTAGCAGGCCTGCCGATCGATACGGAAAAGGAGCGCCCGAAAGGCGCTCTTTTTTATTTCAGGGGCGCAAATGCGGTATGGCAAATAAAATCAAAACGCTGGTGTTATATATTATTTACCCAGATACGACGCTTTGAATAAAAGAGAAAATTGCAGATAATTGTCCGGGATCAGATTAAGGGAAAATCAATGGCGCACCTCTATTTGTGATCGTACGGGGCTAGTCCTGTGAGAGGTATGCGTCATGTCGGGCGTTTGGCAGGCTATTCGGATGCGGCGGGCGGCTGGCGCTCCGCTGTGCGGGCTGGTGAAGAACGACCGCGGTTCGGTCGCCATCATGTTCGGCCTTACGATTTTTGTCGTGTTCACGATCGTCGGAAGCGCCGTTGACTACGGGCGCGCAATGCTCGCTCGGGCGCGGCTGCAGGCTGCAGTGGACAGCTCGGTGCTGGCGGCGGCGCGCGTCTGGCAGCTCGAGAACAGCCTGGAACTCGCCGAGGAAAAAGCGCTGGCCCACTTCGCGTCGAACAAGCCGAGCGACCCATCGCGTGTCGTCGAGTTCACGCCCAACATGGTCGATTCGACCTTCACGATGATCGGCGAGACCGTTGTCCGTACGCCTTTCCTGAGCTTCGTAAATCATCCCACCATCACGGTCGCGACGCGTGGACAGGCACTCATCGCCGGCGGTGGGAATGCGGGCACGAACCTCGAGGTCTCGCTGATGCTCGACATCACGGGCTCGATGGCGGGTGACAAGATCGACGCTCTCAAGTTGGCGGCGAAGGATCTGATCGACATCGTCATCTGGGATGATCAGAGCGAGTTCACCTCGCGTGTCGCGTTGGCGCCGTTTTCGACCGGGATCAATGCGGGAGACATTCTGGGCCCGCTCGTGGCCTACAATCCAAACTCGAGCCGCAGCTTCCGCCAGCGCAACGGCAGCAACTCCACCCGTTATCGTACCAATACGTACTGCCTTTCGGAGCGCACGGGTGCCCAGGCATTCACAGATGCTGCGCCGACGGGTTCCAATGCGATCCCGCGAGCCTACCAGACGTCGAACAATTCTTCTGCGTGCCTTCCTCAGGCGCCCATTGTCCCGCTGACGAAAGAGAAGAAGGATCTGAAGGATTTTATCGACTCGAAGGCCAAGGACAAGAACGGCAACACCATTCAGTTCAAAGCGGACGGCATGACGGCGGGCCATCTCGGTACGGCGTGGGCCTGGTACCTGCTGTCGCCGAACTGGGCGAACGTTCTTCCGGAAGGGAGCAAGCCTCAGCCGTATTCGATGCTGAAAGAGTATGGCGAAAAGGGTCAGCCGCTGCTTTCGAAGGTGGCCGTGCTTATGACCGATGGTGAGTACAATCAGCAGTATTGCAACAGCACGACGACCAGTACGGCGGGAGCGACCATCCCGGATTACGACACGGGCAACAGTGGTGCGAACTGTCGATCGCCGAATGGCACCTCGACCTATCAGGCGCGCGAACTGTGCAAGAAAATGAACGAGGCTGGGATCACGGTTTATACGGTCGGCTTTGAGTTGCCTGAGCCGAAGGGCGGCAAAGATGCGGACTCGGTGGTCACGCTTCGCGGCTGTGCCAGCCAGCCTCACATGTTCTACAACGCGAAGACGGGCGACGAGCTGCGCAACGCCTTCCGGCATATCGCTACCTCGATCGCCGCGCCGATCCTCTCGCGCTGACGATCACCGTCCCAGATCGAAACACAGGGCATCCTTCGGGGTGCCTTGTTCATTTTTGCGGGACACTTCGAGGGCTTTCCCCGAGCATGACGCCGACTGCGCGCAGGAAGATCTCGGGGCCCGTGTAGCCGACGAGGCGATCGATCTCGGTGCCTTCGCGCATGAAGACGACGGTCGGTATGATCTCGATAGGAGCGGAGAGGCCCATGGTATCGAGATCGGTGTGGGCGACGTCGACGAAGCGAAGCGGCGCGCGATTGGCGCGTGCCGTCGCGCGGTAGGCGGGAACGATCTCGTCGCGCAGAAGCTGGCACATGGGGCATCCGCGTGCCTCGATCACGACCAGCTCGATCGTGGGCGCAGGCTCACCAGCGAGCTCCATCGCGGCATCTGTCGGCTGCGTCGGGCTGGCCAAGCTGAGCGCGGCCGCTGATAACAGAACGAACGACAAATATCGGGACACTTGTACGGCACCGAATGATGAACGAGGTAACCGAAGCGTAAAATGCACAAACGGGGCCAGCCGCGGCGAAGGCGGCGCGGCATTTGTTCGTCGGGCCTTGGAAGCTGCGTTGGGGCGTCGTAGTGAAGGGCGCTGCAAGCAACAAGGAACGATCATGAGCCTGACGCTCGGGCTGGCCCTCTACTTCATCATCTGGTGGACAGTGCTCTTTGCCGTGCTGCCGTTTGGCGTGCGCACGCAAGGTGAGGCCGGTGAAGTCGTACCTGGCACGCCCGCGAGCGCGCCCGTTGCGCCCCGCTTACTGCGAACATTCGCCATAACGACAGTTGCCGCGGGCGGCGTGTTTGCGCTGGTTTACGCGGTACTGGCGGGCGGGGTCCTCGATATTGGCGCGTACTTCCCGAATCCGATGCCGCCAGGGGCGCGCTGAGGCTCGCCGGAATCCGCGCACAAAAAAAGCAAGGCGGTGAGCCCTGCTTTCCAGAAGTCCGGTAGTCAGACGGATTGACGGACCGCCTTTTGCTAAGCCATTCCCACTCGCGACCGCTTGGGCCGCACACTCGGCTTCCACGATCCTCTGAACCGGGATCGTTGGTGCGCCGCCTGCTCCCTAGACTTGGGCGATGCGAAGACCCCAGACGTGGTCTCACGGCCCTTTTTTCGTACGCGGGTGTGACACTAGCTCATATGCGACGTCTTGTCAGCCCTTGAATGTGCTAGATCCAAGATCGCTCAACGGTCGGGTTTTGTTCGACTTTTGCGCCGCACCATAGGTTTGTGCCATAGGTGATGATGGCTAAACGAGGGCTGCGGACGAGCTGCGGGCGAGGGCCGGGAGGAGACGATGGCACCAATCAACGCTGCCGAGCGCAAGACCCTGATCCTGACCGGGGCCTCGCGCGGTATCGGCCACGCGACTGTAAAGCGCTTCGCCTCGGCCGGCTGGCGCGTCATCACCTGCTCGCGTCACTCGTTTCCGGAAAACTGTCCCTGGGAAATGGGACCCGAAGATCACATCCAGGTCGATCTCGCCGATGCCGAGGATACGGCGCGGGCGATCGCAGAGATGCGTCGGCGCTTGGCGGATCAGCGCGGGCATCTGAACGCGCTCGTCAATAACGCAGGCATCAGTCCCAAGGGCGCGGCCGGTGCGCGTCTCGGTACGCTCGAGACGCCGCTCGAAGATTGGCAGCGCGTGTTCCAGGTGAACTTCTTTGCGCCGGTGTTGCTTGCGCGCGGACTCCTTGCGGAGCTCGAGCGCGCGAAGGGCGCTGTCGTTAACGTGACATCGATCGCGGGGAGTCGTGTGCATCCGTTTGCCGGCGCGGCCTATGCGACGTCGAAGTCGGCGCTCGCTGGATTGACGCGCGAGATGGCGACGGACTTCGGCGCACGTGGTGTGCGTGTGAATGCAATCTCACCGGGAGAGATCGATACGTCGATCCTGTCGCCCGGTACCGAGCGCATCGTTAACGAGCAGATACCGATGCGTCGTCTGGGCGAGCCCGAGGAAGTCGCAAAGGCGATCTATTTTCTCTGCACGGATCAGTCGAGCTACGTGAACGGCGCCGAGCTGCACATCAACGGCGGGCAGCATGTTTGATGCTTTGCTAGCACGGCCTACCGGCCGGCGTGCGGTCGCGCGCTCATGAAGCGGCGGCGCGATCGCGAAGAGGGGACCTGTAGCGGTCGCGCGCTCGACCTGTCTGCATGGCCGCCGCGGGCATAGCACCACGAAGTGGTTGCGAAGCACCCCTTCCCAGCAGCCCGCGGCAA
>JAEYYJ010000217.1 GCA_023430845.1 Pseudomonadota bacterium | reverse complement strand
GTTCTGATACAGGATCGGATTCCAGTGATTCATGTCGCCGGCATTGAAGCCATAGAAGTAATCGAAGCCGAGGCCGTTGGCCCAGCGGTCGAACGGACCGGCGGCGCTCGTCTCCCAGGTCGGCGTGTTGTGGTTCTTGCCGATCCACGCTGTCATGTAGCCGTTCTGGCGCAACACTTCGCCGACCGTGCCGCAGCTTCTCGGAAGAATGCACGTATAGCCGTCGTACCCCGTCGCAAGCTCCGTGATGCCGGCAAACGATGTTGAATGATGATTGCGGCCGGTGATCAATGCCGCGCGCGTCGGGCTGCACAGTGCTGTCGTGTGAAAGCGATTGTAGCGCAGGCCCTCGGCTGCAAGCTTGTCCATGGTCGGTGAGGGAATACCGCCGCCGAATGCGCCGTACTGACCAAAGCCGCAGTCGTCGATGAGGATCAGAAGAATGTTGGGCGCATCTTTGGGAGCTCGCACTGGCTTCGGGAACTGCGCTGGATCGGACTCGAGATAGGTCCGTCCGACTTCGCCGGGGAAATGGAAATCGGGATACGGCAGCACATTTGCCGTTCCGTTGCTCTCTGGCGTGGCAGATACGGGCTTGAGGTGTTTGCGCTTCATGGCGTGGCGGTCCTCGTTTCGGACTGTCAGAGCCTTGAATACTGTCATCGCAGGCAAGGCGCGGATTTCGGTGCTAACCCCGGTAATCCGCGGCGCGACTACCTATCTTCTCATGCACTGCATGGTTTGACGCCATCGGGCGCTGGTGCTACCGAAATCATGCTGAGACGGACGAGCATGCGCCGTTCTCATGGCCATGTTCGCCACGCCTCGCCAGTGCAACGGTAGGAGGCGCGTGATGCCGAATAGTGTCTACAAGATCATCGAACTCGTCGGCACCAGTACGGAATCCTGGGAGCTCGCTGCCAAAAGCGCGGTCGAGCGCGCTGGTCAATCCTTGCGCGACCTGCGCGTTGCCGAGGTGATCGAGCAGGATCTCGTTGTCGAGGATGGCAAGGTGAAAGCCTACCGCTCCCGACTGAAGGTCTCATTCAAGTACGAGGGTGGCGGCTGATTGCTCCAGTCAACGCGCCACTCCAACCGCCCTCGGCATCGGAGGAGGTCGGCATCAACTCGCCGCCTTCAATTTTTCGCGCAGCGCGGGTGGCAGTGATGCAAGCCATTTTTCTTCACCCCCCGGTGGTGGGAGGACGGCGCCGAATTCGGTGACGCCTTCGGCGGGTATGTCCGAGATATAAATCCAGACGTTCTCGGTCGACACATTCAGGATCGCCGATGCGTCCTGCATGAGCCGCCGCATGATCGCGGCCTTCTGCTCCGCGGTGCGCCCCGCGCGGATATCAGCCCTCACCCAGACATGGTTCTCGGGGGCTGGACCGCCCCCGATGAACATCGCACCCGGGCCAACGTCGTAGAACACGACCTGCACGAAATATCGCGGCGCCGTCGCTTCCTCCGCATGGATGGCCGTTACCTTCTCGACAATCCGCTCGCGCTGATGCTGTGTGAGGGCTTTCATCGTGGTGAAAGCATACGTCGGCATTTTTTTCTTCTCCTACTTCGGCCGCTACCGATACGCCACCGCCTTGATTGCATCCTGGATTTCGTCTTGCCCGGGGATGACGATGCGCTCGAGCGTGTCGTTGTAGGGCATGGGCACATCGCGCATGCCGATGCGCGCGATCGGCGCATCGAGATAGTCGAACGCTTCTTCCTGCACGACGGCGGCGACCTCGGCACCGAAGCCCCATTTCTTCCAGCCTTCGTGCGCGATCACGAGGCGCCCGGTCTTCTTCACGCTGTTGATGATAGTCTCCGTATCGAGCGGGCGCAGCGTGCGCGGGTCGATGACCTCGACATCGAGGCCCTCGCGCGCGAGTTGCTCGGCGGCGCGCAGTGCCGGCGCGACGAGCGCCATGGTTGCGACGACCGTCACGTCCTTGCCGGGACGTTTGATGTCCGCCTTGCCGATGGGGATGGCGTATTCTATGGCCGGCACGGGCCCCTTGGTCTGCACGTAGAGGAGCTTGTGCTCGCAGAAGATGACGGGATTATCGTCACGGATGGCAGCGGAGAGCAGCCCCTTGGCGTCATAGGGCGTCGATGGTGCCATCACGACGAGGCCCGGCACATGGCAGAACCACGCTTCGAGCGACTGCGAGTGCTGCGCGGCGAGGCGCACGCCACCGCCTTGTGGTCCGCGGAATACGACCGGAACCTTCGGCACGCCACCGAGCATGAAGCGGAACTTGGCGGCCTGATTGACTATCGGATCCATCATGTGAGTGATGAAATCGAAGATCTGAATCTCAGCGATAGGTCGCATCCCGGTAATGGCAGCGCCAACAGCGGAGCCGGAAATGGCCATCTCGGAGATGGGCGTATCGCGCACACGATCCTTGCCGTATTTCTCGATAAGGCCGCGGGTTGCAGCAAAGATACCGCCGATCTTGCCGACATCTTCGCCCATGACGAAAACGCGCGGATCGCGCGCCATCTCCTGGTCGATGGCCTCGCGAATGGCCTCGCCGTAGCCGATCTCGCGCGCTGACTCGTGATGCGAGCCGGGCTCGGGGCCAAAGTCGTGATGGGGCGCGGTGACAGCGTCTTCGAATACGGCGATCGTCGGCTCGGCCGCCTGCTTCGCCGTCTCGATGGCCAGCTCGAGCTCGCTCTCGACCTTCGTGCGGATTTCTTCAAGCCGCGCCTCGGTGATCTGACGCTCCTTCAGGCGCTCGCCTGCGCGGCGAATGGCGTCGCGCTCCTCGCGCCAGACGCGGTCCTCATCCTCGCCGCGATAGGCGGGGAGATTGGCGCGCATGGAATGGTCGCCCCACCGCCACGTAATGCATTCGATGAGCGAGGGCCCTTCGCCTTTGCGGGCGCGCGAGGCGGCACGGTTCACGGTTTCATAGACGGCGACGACGTCATTGCCATCGATGGTCTCGCCTGGCATGGAATAGCCGGCGGCGCGGCGCGAAAAGCGGTCGATGGCGGCAACATCGGTGATGCGTGTCGAAAGTCCGAACTGGTTGTTCTCAAGCACGAACACGACCGGCAGCTTCCAGATGCTCGTCATGTTGAGCGCTTCGTGGAAGATCCCCTCGTTGGAGGAACCGTCGCCGAAGAAGACGACGCAGATCTGGCCGCTGCCGCGCAGCTTGGCTGACAGCGCTGCGCCGGCTCCGAGGCCGAGCCCGGCGCCCGTGATGCCGTTCGCGCCGAGAATGCCCCGCTCGATATCGGCGATGTGCATGGAGCCGCCGAGCCCCTTGGAGTATCCCGTGTCGCGGCCGAACAACTCGGCCATCATGCGCGTCAGATCGGCGCCCTTGGCAACGCAGTGCCCGTGCCCGCGGTGGTGACTGACGATGTAGTCCTTGTCCTCGATCGCCGCGCAGGCGCCGACAGCAATAGCTTCTTCGCCGACATAGGAATGCGCTGTACCTTTGACAAAACCCTCGAGAAACAGCTCCTGGACGCGCTGGTCGAACCGGCGCACGCGCTGCATCTGCTGGTAAAGGTGTTCGAGCAGCGGGGTTTCGACCGTCTGCGCATCCATGGGCAGTCCTCCCGGCGATGGCGGTTTATTTGTTGAGATGATCGTAGCCGATGAGGCCGATTTGGGAAGACGCATTGGCGGAATGCACGAATGCGCCTGCCTTGCTCCGGGAGACGCTGTATGATCGTGGGAACGAAAAAACCGCCGGGAAGCGCCAGCATGACCATGATCTACGATCCTGCCCATCCGATCGTGCGCGCGGACCCCTATCCGGCTTATGCGCGCCTCCGGGAGGAGGAGCCGGTGCACTGGCACCCAGGGCTCCGATGCTGGATCCTGACGCGCTATGAGGACGTCGCGGCGGCGCTTTCGGGGCCGTCGATGAGTCCGGATCGGCTCACGCCTTTCTA
>JAEYYJ010000173.1 GCA_023430845.1 Pseudomonadota bacterium | reverse complement strand
GAGGACATTCTTGAAGAACGGGATCGTCAATGCATCGGCAAAGCCGGGAGCGCCGAGCTGCATGACGGCATAAGTTGCAACGCCCGCGACAGCGAACTCGAGACCGAGCCGGCCCTTGCCGCCGAAGCCGTTGGTCGTCTGCTTGGTGACCTTGAGATAGTCGTCATAGAAGCCGATCGCGCCGAAGGCGAGCGTGACGCCAAGCACGATCCAGACATATGGGTTCGACCAGTTCGCCCAGAGCAGTGTCGAGACGGTGACGCCGGCGAGAATCATGAGCCCGCCCATGGTTGGCGTGCCCTTCTTCGAGAAGTGGCTGCTCGGTCCGTCCTCACGGATAGGCTGCCCCTTGCCCTGCTTGACGCGGAGGAGGTCGATGATTGCGGGCCCGAACAGGAACACGAACAACAGCGCCGTCATAATCGCCCCGCCGGTGCGGAACGTGATGTAGCGAAACACGTTCAGCGGGCTGAACTGGTCGCTGAACGTGACGAGCTCGTAGAGCATTCCGGCCCCCTCTTCCCTCCGCGCGCCCTCTCGGATCGCGCGCACCGCATCGCCATTCCCGGATGCAGCGCTTGCCCCTTAGCACTTCCGTCGGCAAAAATTGAGAGGCTTTCTGTGCAATCACTCCTGCGCCGATGAACGTCTCATGCGCGTTCCAGAAGGACGAAAATCAGACGCTCCGTCAATTTGTTGCCTGGATTGCGAGCATCGGCGGACCGATCCCCCTCTCGAAGCTGCGGCGGAATGTTTCTCCACCGCCCGCAGACCGCACCCCGCACATTTCTACCCCCAGCGGCGCGCTTGCGCTGAACGCCCGATCGCGCGACCCTGAGGCGTGGCCCCGGCACGTGCCCGGGGAAAAACCGGCTGGAAACTCATGAGCACCTACGATCTCATTCTCAAAGGGGGCCGCGTCATCGACCCCTCGCAGAACCTCGATGGCATCGCGGACGTGGCTTTCGCGCACGGCAAGGTCGCGGCCGTGGGCAAGGATTTGAAAGGCAATGCCGGCACGGAAGTGCGAGACGTCAAAGGGTCGATCGTCTCACCCGGCCTCATCGACATGCACACGCACGTCTATTGGGGCGGCACATCCCTCGGCATCGACGCGGAAGAATTCTGCCGCACGTCGGGCGTGACGACGGCCATCGATACGGGCAGCGCCGGGCCCGGCAACTTCGCCGGCTTCCGCAAACACGTGATCGAGCCGTCCGCCGTGCGCATCCTCGCATACCTGCACGTTTCATTCGCCGGCATCTTCGGCTTCTCCAAGACGATCATGGTTGGCGAGAGCCAGGATCTGCGCCTGATGGCGCCACGTGAGGCCGCAGAGGTTGCCGATGCGAACCGCGACGTGATCATCGGCATCAAGGTGCGGGTCGGCGCGCACGCATCCGGCGAGCAGGGCGCGGCACCGCTCAACATCGCGTTGCAGGTCGCCGAGGAAGTGGGCATGCCGGTCATGTGCCACATCGACCAGCCGCCGCCCTCGTATGAAGAGGTGATCAACATGCTGCGGCCGGGCGATGTGCTGACGCACGCGTTCCGTCCGTTTCCGAATTCGCCCGTCAACGCGCAGGGCAAAGTCAAGGCGGCGGTGCTCGAAGCGCGCGCACGCGGCGTGAAGTTCGACATCGGCCACGGCAAGGGCTCGTTCGCCTTCAAAACGGCGCGGGCCATGCTGGCGAATGGCTTCTACCCGGACACGATCTCGTCGGATGTGCACGCGCTCTGCATCGAAGGGCCAGCCTATGACCAGGTCACCACCATGTCGAAGTTCCTCTGCCTCGGCGTGCCGCTCAACGACGTGATCGCGCAGTCGACCATCAACGCGGCGCACGCGCTGAAGCGTCCGGAGCTCGGAAGCCTCAAGCCCGGTTCGGTCGGCGATGCGACCCTCCTCACCGTCAAGGAAGGCCAGTTCGAGTATGTAGATGTCATGGGCGAGAAGCTGATCGGCGACAAGCGCATCCTCTCGGAGGGCGCGATCGTCGGCGGGAAATGGTTTCATCCCAACGATTCGCAGAAATTCGCAAAACTCACGACCACATGAGGGACGACACGATGACGCCGGAAGAAAAGCTCAAATCACTCGGCCTCGAACTGCCGAAAGTGCCGACACCCGTCGCCAATTACGTGCCCTTCAAGATCGATGGACGCACCATCTACCTGTCAGGCCAAGGACCGCGTCGGCCGGACGGCTCACTCATCACCGGACGCGTGGGCGAGGAAATATCGCTCGAAAAGGCCTACGAATGCGCGCGCCTCACTGGCCTCGGATTGCTTGCAGCGGCGAAGCTCGCAGCGGGTGATCTCGGTAAGGTCGAGGTGCTCAAAGTGCTCGGCATGGTGAATGCCGTGCCGGGCTTCGGGGATCAGCCGAAGGTGATCAACGGCTGCTCCGATCTGTTCGTCGAGATTCTCGGCGATCGTGGCCGCCATGCGCGCTCGGCCGTCGGCATGGGCGGACTACCGTCCAACATGCCGGTCGAGATCGAGGCGATCATGCGGATCGTGGATTGACGAGTTGGCGCTGGTGCGCACTACCGCATCAGCGCCACGCTCTTGATTTGCGCAAAGACAGGTGTGCCGGGTGCAAGTCCGAGCGTGGCTTGCGACTTGCGCGTGATCCGCGCCGCGATCCGCGCGCCGGAGCCGTCCGTGCCCAGTGCCGCAATGATATTCACCTGCGCTTCGCTGCCCGATCCATCGATCGAGACGATACG
>JAEYYJ010000115.1 GCA_023430845.1 Pseudomonadota bacterium | reverse complement strand
CGGGGCACATTGTCGGGAAATGCCGGACGCACGCCCGACGAAAGTTCGAGAATTTCAGCTTCACCAAATCCGGAGTGCAGGGCATAGGCCGTGCCGAGCAGATCGAGGGCCGAGCGCACTGTAACAGGGCCGGCGTCATCGCGCTCGATCACCGTGGCGCCGACCATATAGCGATCATCGCTCCAGGGCACGACGTAGAGCCCGAAACGCGGATGCAGAAGGCGCACGGGGCGCGAGAGGCGAACTTCGCGGCTACGCAGAACAGCCATCTCGCCGCGCACGCCGCGCAGCTCAGGCAGGTTCTCACGCGCGGCAAGACCGCGGCAATCGATGACGACGCCGCCATCGCTCGCAGCGCGCCAGACGGGTGCCGGAACGGCCGAACCGAAGCGCAGCGTACCGCCGAGGCGGCGAATTTCCCCGACGAGAAAGGTCAGAACGCGGCGCGGCTCCATATGGCCTTCGTCGGGATACCAAAGCGCGCGACCGAAACGGCCCGCGAGATCCGGTTCGAGGGTGTCGACTGTGGCGGCATCGACTGTGCGGTGTCCCTCGGTCATGCGCGCGAAACGGACGAGTTCGCCCTGGTCGCGGGGGGCCGCCACGACGAGACTACCGTTCATGACGATGTCGGGAACGGCGGCGCGCCACAGAGCCAGCCCGCGGACACCCAGCTCCTGGACGATCGGCTCCGCGCCCTCGGCTTCGCAATAAGGGGCGAGCATGGCGCCGGCGAACCGGCTCGCGCCGCCCGTCTCGGCCTCTGACATGGCCTCGTGGAGCGTCACCTCGTGGCCGCGCCGGGCCAGCTCGTAAGCCTGCCAGAGCCCGAATATGCCGCCGCCGACGATGGTTGCAGAGAGGCGCGCCACGTGTCCGCTCACTTTGCCGTAAGGGTTTTCCGGTGGCATAGCACCATGCTGCCCGGGTGGCGAGAAGCCTCTCGGCGTGCAAAGCTGGAACGCTGCCGCAGTTGGCGAACCGCACGGTGAGGGCCTCATGGTTCGGATCGAGCCGCTGGGTGATGATGCAACTCCAGAGAGCCTCCGCGAGGTCGAGCGCATATTCTTTCAGGCCAGCGGGCGCACGGCTTTCGCGAACGATGCGGCGCGGGCAGCGTTTCACGAGCGGTGGCTCGGGCGCTATCTCCTGCATGACCGGGCGTACGCATTCGTGGCGCGCACGGAGGATGGCAGCATCGCCGGCTATCTGATCGGTAGCCTCGACGATCCCGCGACCACGGATCGCTTCGACGACATCAGCTACTTCGCCGAGCTCGCCGATCTCACGATGCGCTACCCGGCGCACCTGCACATCAATCTGGATCCGGAATGGCGTAGTCGGGGCATTGGCGCGCGGCTGATCCAAGCCTTCGCGGCTAAAGCCGCAATACGGCGCGCCCCTGGCCTGCACATCGTCACCGGTGCGACGTCGCGCAATGTGAGCTTCTACCAGCGCTGCGGATTCGTGGCTTTGCGCGAGGTCGCCTGGGACGGCAATACCGTTCTGTTCATGGGGCGCGACCTCGCGAGGGACGATCCGCGTCAGTAAGGATCGTCGCAGTAGTCCCAGTATCCACGGGTCTCGCTGGGATCTGCCCAATACCAGCAAAGTCCATCCGCAGGTGGCTCATCGGCATAGGCGTAGTAGGCCGAAGCTGCGAGTATCGCGCCGATCGTGACGCCGCCGATGATGTAGCCGTAGTAGGGCCGGCGATGCCATTTGCGGTGCGCGTGATGGCGTGGATGCCAGCGCCTGGCACCGGGCGGCCGGTAGCCGCGACGGTGAACAGCGCGACCCGAGCGGACAGCGGAGTCGCGTCGAAACGCTGGGTTGGCGCGAAATGTCTGGCTGGAGCGTGCGCCACGGAACTGATTTGAGCTGCGAGCTGCCGAGGCGCCGCGGAAGGATGATGATCGGCCCGAGCGGACGGCAGAGCCACCGCTGCCGCGGAACGATCGGCCGGCACTACCAGATGAACGGCCGCCTCCCGATCCGAAGGAGCGACTTCCACTGGAGCTGAACGAGCGGCTGCCGCCCGAGGCACGGCCGCCTCCGGAGTAACTGCCGCCGCCACGGCGAACGTGAGTGACGAGCGCATCGCCTCCGCTCGTAGCGGCATTCTTTGATGGCACCAGAACTGCGGCTTCCGCAGGCGAATAGGCAGTCAGGCTCAAGCCGGCGAATGCCAGCAGGGCGGCCATCGCCGTCTTCTTCATGAGGTGCTGATCCATGGCGAATACTCCACTAGACTGACCATCTGGCCGCGCCGCTCATAGAATGAAAGAAGGTGCAGCGCCGAGCGCTGCACCTGTCGAAATCCTGCTCTGCCGTTGGGGCTCAGCAGTAGTCCCAATAGCCCTGGCGCTCGTACGGGTCGGCCCAGTACCAGCAGAGACCGGGAGCCGGCGGACGCTGAGCATAAGCATAAGCCGAGCCAGCGAGCAGCGCGCCGAGCGCAATGCCGCCGACGATGGTGCCGTAGTGCGGTCGGCGGCTGTAGCGGCGGCCGGAATAGCCACGGTGCCACGCGCGTCCACCGCGGCGATATCGGCGATGGTCGCGCACATCGACGATCATCGAATTGGCGTTATCCGCCGCTGCGCCTGCGATGCCCGGCGAGAAAGCAGCTGCGCTTGCCTGCGTCGGCAGAGCGAAGCCGGCACCGGCGAGCACGAAAGCGGCCGCCATCAAAGTCTTCTTCATGTTACGTCCCCTGAGTTGCGCCGCCGATGAGAGAAAGCTGGCGGGGCCATCGGCTATCCAAGCCGATTCGGCCTTTATCCCCCATACATTCCGGCATCTTTGGACGGAATGATGGCCTGAAGCTGAACCTCACCTAACAGCCGTAGAAAGAGCTGAGCGGTGCGATCATGCCGTTCAAACGCAATGGGATTGCGGCTTCCGTCGCAGGCGGCCTCTGAAACAAATATCACGACTTCGTGATCGGCTCCGCCCACAGATCATAGGCGTCCGCCGCAATGATCTCGGCTTCGAGCAGGTCGCCAGGGGAGAGGCCCTCGGCACCGTTCAGGAAGACGGAACCGTCGATCTCCGGGGCGTCCCAGATTGAGCGGCCGACGGCCCCATCCTCATCCACCTCGTCGATGAGCACCTGAACGGTACGACCGACGCGCGCCGTCATGATCTCCTCGGAAATCTTCTGCTGCGCCTGCATGAGGCGGTGCCAGCGCTCTTCCTTGATTTCGTCAGGCACTGCGCCGGCGATGGTATTCGCCACCGCGCCCGCCACCGGCTCGTACTTGAAGCAGCCGACGCGATCGAGACGCGCTTCGCCGAGCCAGTCGAGGAGATACTGAAAGTCCTCCTCGGTCTCGCCGGGGAAACCGACGATGAAGGTCGATCGGATGGCAAGATCGGGACAGACATTGCGCCAGGACTTGAGCCGATCCAGCGTCTTGGCAATGGCTGCCGGGCGCTTCATGGCGCGCAACACATTGGGGCTCGCGTGCTGGAAGGGAATATCGAGGTAGGGGAGGATCTTCCCCTCGGCCATGAGCGGAATGACCTGATCGACGTGCGGATAGGGGTACACGTAATGCAGCCGCACCCACGCACCGAGATCGCCCAGCGCTTTCGTCAGATCGAGGAAGCGGGCCGAGAGCGGCGCGCCTTTCCACGGGCTCGTCGCGTACTTGAGATCGAGGCCGTAGGCGCTCGTATCCTGGCTGATCACGAGCAATTCCTTCACACCCGCTTTCACGAGCCGCTCGGCTTCGGTCATGACGTGATTTGCGGGCCGGCTGACGAGATCGCCGCGCAGTGATGGAATGATGCAGAACGTGCAGCGGTTGTTACAACCTTCCGAAATCTTCAGATAGGCGTAGTGGCGCGGCGTGAGTCGAAGTCCTTCGGGCGGCACGAGATCGAGAAAGGGATCGTGCAGCGGGGGCACCGCATCGTGCACGGCTTCCATGACTGCTTCGTACTGATGCGGGCCAGTGATGGCGAGCACACCCGGATGCGCCTGACGGATCGTGTCCTTCTCTACGCCGAAGCAGCCGGTGACGATGACGCGGCCGTTCTCGGCCATGGCTTCGCCGATGGC
>JAEYYJ010000001.1 GCA_023430845.1 Pseudomonadota bacterium | reverse complement strand
TCCGCCGCACGTTAAGCCGATCTTCCGGTGCCGGCACGGCGCCGACCTTCCATCAGCATCCACGCGGGAGCAGAACCATGGCCGTAAAAGTCGCAATCAACGGGTTCGGACGCATCGGGCGCAACGTGCTGCGCGCCATCGTCGAGAGCGGCCGCAAGGACATTCAGGTCGTTGCCATCAACGACCTCGGTCCGGTCGAGACGAACGCCCACCTGTTCCGCTTCGACAGCGTCCACGGCCGCTTCCCCGGCGAGGTGAAAGTTTCCGGCGACACGATCGACGTCGGAACCGGCCCGATCAAGGTGACGGCCGTGCGCAATCCGGCCGAGCTGCCGCACAAGGATCTCGGCGTCGAGATCGCGCTCGAGTGCACGGGCATCTTCACATCGAAGGAAAAGGCCTCGGCGCATCTCACCGCTGGCGCGAAGCGCGTCATCGTTTCCGCACCTGCCGACAACGCCGATCTCACGGTCGTCTACGGCGTGAACCACGACAAGCTGACGAAGGATCACCTCGTCATCTCGAATGCCTCGTGCACGACGAACTGCCTCGCACCGGTCGTAAAGGTGCTGAATGACGCCGTCGGCATCGAGAAGGGCTTCATGACGACGATCCACGCCTACACCGGCGACCAGCCGACGCTCGACACCATGCACAAGGATCTCTATCGCGCGCGCGCTGCCGCGCTCTCGATGATCCCGACGTCTACAGGCGCCGCAAAGGCCGTCGGCCTCGTACTGCCGGAGCTCAACGGCAAGCTCGATGGTGTGTCGATCCGCGTGCCGACGCCCAACGTATCGGTGGTCGATCTGAAGTTCGTCGCCAAGCGCGCGACGACGGTGAAGGAGATCAACGAAGCCGTGCAGGCCGCCGCCGCGAGCGGCCCGCTGAAGGGCATTCTTGCCGTGACGAGCCAGCCGAATGTCTCGATCGACTTCAACCACGATCCCCACTCATCGACGTTCGCGCTCGACCAGACGAAAGTCATGGACGGCAATCTCGTGCGCATCCTCACGTGGTACGACAACGAGTGGGGCTTCTCGAACCGTATGAGCGACACCGCCGTCGCCATGGCGAAGCTGATCTAGCGATTATCTTCTGCGATCGATTTTCGCGGAGCTTCTAACGGACGTGCGATCATCCTCGTGGATGGTCGCACGTTTTGTTTTGGGCCATGCGCTGCCGCGCGGACGAAATCCCTGATATCGCGGCATTTCCAGACCGATCGGCGCTGCATCCATCGATCGCGTAGGGCGCCCTGGCTTCGCGACGATTGCTGCATTGCACAAGCGATACGGCTTTGACGGACGCTCGCAGCGGCCTTGATCGCGCATCAAAATAATGAGACCTTTCTTCTCGCATCGCAGACCATTCCGTGAAGGGTGGTCCGAGGCGAAACAAGTGATCGCGCATGAGCGAGCCGGTGCATTCAGAAAGCTGGCCGCGCGCAACTGGGAGGTAGAAACCGATGTCGATCCGCAATTTCGCGGTGGGAGCTGCGTGCGCGCTCGCTCTCGGGGTAACGGCCTTTGTGCCGGCCGTGCTCGCTCAGGACAAACCGATCAAGATCCGCATCCAGTCGGTCATTCCGACCACAGCGGACGAAGTCACCATGCTCAAGGACTTCGCGTCCGACGTCTCGGCGCTGACCGGCGGCACCGTGACCATGGAAGTGCTGCCTGCGGGCGCGGTGGTCGCCGTCAACGACACGCTCGATGCTGTCGACAAGGGCCTCATCGAAGGCGGCTTCGCTTGGACGCACTACTGGTCGGGCAAACATCCCGCCGCAACGCTGTTCGGTTCACCGGCAGCCGGGTCGGGCCTCGGCCTCGACAATCTCGCCTGGCTCGCCTGGTACCAATACGGCGGCGGCCAGCAGCTCTATGACGAGCTGTGGAAGGAGATGAAGGTCAACGTCAAAGGCTTCATGCTCCAGCCCGTCGGCCCTGAAGCGCTCGGCTGGTTCAAGGCCCCGATCAAGGATATGGCGGACTTCCGCAAGCTCCGCTTCCGTACGCCGCCCGGCATTCCCGGTCAGATCTACCGCGACATCGGCGTTGCTTCGGTCGCGATGGGCGGCGGTGACATCCTGCCGGCCCTCGAGAAGGGTGTGCTCGACGCGGCTGAGTGGTGCTGCCCCAAGCCCGACATGGTCTTCGGATTCCAGAAGGTGATGAAGCACTACTATCTCGAAGGCCTGCACCAGAACGTCGTCAACGCCGACATGTATCTCAATGGCGATGTCTGGAAGAAGATGTCTCCACACCAGCAGAAAGCCATGGAAGTCGCGGCCAACGCCGCGCTGCTGAAGGCGCACTCCTATCGTATTGTCGAGAATGGCAAGGCGCTCAAGGAACTGGTCGAGAAGCACGGCGTGCAGATCCATCCGACGCCAGACGCCTACTTCAAAGAGTATGGCGATGCGGCCAAGAAGGCCTTCGAGAAGCACGCTTCCGAAAATGCGTTCTTCAAGAAGGTGTGGGACAGCCAAAGGGCATTCGCCGACACGGCAATCCCGTTCTGGGCCCGTGCGCAGAAAGCTAATGCCGGCATCACCGGCGCTTACGCCGCCTCTCTCGAGAAGAAGTGACAGCTTGAGGCCGGCCGCGGGCACACCGCGGCCGGCACTGCACCTCGCGCGCTTGCTCGAGGCCAGGGGGCCGACGAATGTCCAACGGACCAGAGCAGACGCCGGAGCTCGTGGACGAGCTCATCGCGAGCCGTCGTGATGGCGGCGGCTTACCCGCCGACATGCCGCGCTGGATGGCCGGCACGATCATGACGATCGATACGATCAATCTTTGGGCCGGACGCATTTTCGCGTGGCTCACAGTGCCGTTGATCATCACGGTGATGTACGAGATCACCGCGCGATACGTCTTCACCGCGCCGACCGCGTGGGCCTACGACATGAGCCGCTTTCTCTACGGCGCCATGTTCGTCCTCGGTGCCGGCTACGCGCTCTCGAAGGGCGTGCATATCCGATCCGATTTCCTCTACCGCAACTGGTCCGAGCGGACGCAGGGCACGGTCGATGTGCTGCTTTATATCGTGTTCTTCTTCCCGACGATGCTCATCCTGCTCTGGGTCTGCAGCGACTGGGCTCTGACGTCGCTCATGCGGGGCGAGCGCGTCATGGATACCGCCTGGGCGCCGCTGCTTGGCCCCGTGCGCATGGCGCTGCCGGTCGGCATCGCACTTCTCACCTTGCAGGGCGTCGCCGAGACGCTCAGGGCCGTCTACGCGGCAAAGAACGGAAAGTGGCCCTGATCCATGTCCCCAGAAATCATCGGCCTGCTCATGATCGCGGCGATGCTGTTCGCCATCATGATCGGCTTTCCGATCTCGTTCACGCTGCTCTTCCTCGGCATCGTGTTCGGCTACTGGGGCTTCGGTCAGCTCGTCTTCTACCTGCTGACCCTCCAGTTCAACGCGACCATGATGGAGCAGACGCTGGCCGCCGTGCCGCTGTTCGTCTTCATGGGCGTGATGATGGAACAGGCGAACCTCATGGAGCGCCTGTTCAGCAGCGTGCAGCGGCTCCTCGCGAACCTGCGCGGCTCGCTTTTCCTCGCGGTCATGTTCGTCGCGACGATCTTCGCGGCCGCTACCGGCATCGTCGGCGCGTCGGTCACCATTCTCGGCATCATGGCCGGCCAGCAGATGATCCGCTCGGGTTATGACACGCAGATGTCCGCCGGCCTCATTGCCGCCGGCGGCACGCTCGGCATTCTGCTCCCGCCTAGCATCATGCTCGTCGTCATGGGACCCGTCCTCGAAGTGCCCGTGACGACGCTCTTCGTGGCCGCGATCGTTCCCGGGCTGCTGCTGGCCGTTCTCTTCACGGGCTATGCCATGCTGCGCTGCTGGATCAACCCGGCGCTCGGCCCCCCGCTTGCCATGGAGTTGCGTGCAGCCGACCGGCGCGAAGCCTGGAAGGATTTCTTCGCCGGGCTCGTGCCGCCGGCCGCGCTGGTGATGTTCGCACTCGGGAGCATCGTGTTCGGCATCGCGACCCCGACCGAAGGGGCGGCCTGCGGCGCGTTCGGATCGCTCGTGCTCGCCGCCGCATACGGCCGCCTGAACCTTCAGAATTTCCACTCGGCCTTGGTCAAGACGCTCGAGATCTCGGTGCTGATCCTTTTTCTCGTCGCCGCATCGAACTTCTTCGGCGCCGTCTTTGCCCGGCTCGGCACGCCGAACATGTTGACGGAAGCGCTGCTCGATCTCGAGCTCAATCGCTATGTCGTGCTCGCCATCATCATGGCGCTCATCTTCCTGCTCGGCTGGCCGCTGGAGTGGGTGCCGATCGTCTTGATCGTTGTGCCGTTCCTGCTGCCGCTGGTCGAAAAGCTCGGGTTCGACAAGGTCTGGTTCGGCATTCTGGTCGCGGTGAACTTGCAGACGGCGTGGCTCTCACCGCCTGTGGCGCTCTCCGCCTACTTCCTGAAAGGCGTCGT